>NZ_JDTH01000012.1 GCF_000710615.1 Haladaptatus cibarius D43
TCGTTCGGCGTCCCCGCCGTAACGACGACGGCTGGCGATTTCGGAACGCTCGTCGAGGAGTCGGAAGCGGGGCTGGTCGTTCCACCGGGAGACGTCGGCGCATTGGCCGACGCGCTCGTACAACTCCTTGATGACGACAAAAAACGGGCGCGAATGGCCGACAACTCTGCGGCGATGGCAGAGCGTCTCTCGTGGGATACCATCGCACAGGAGCACCGCGAAATGTACGAATCGCTGTACTGAGTGATTCGAAGACGACAATCTGGCGGTCCGACCGACGGCAAAATAGAAGTTTCAGTCAGTCAGAGACGATACCGTCCGTGACCGATCGGACGGCACGCTTCGTGTGCACCTTCCCGTCGTAGGATGCCAAATCCGGCGACCGCGAATTGGCGAGGAGGTCGGTTCGAACGTCCCCGTCCATTGCGGTCGGAACCGGCGAGCCGAGGAGATGCATCGTCGTCGGCGCGTAATCGGCGAGACGAACCTGCACGTCGGATTGCGGTTCGACGTCGTCGCCCCACATGTAGAAAATCCCATCCATCTCCGACTCCGACGTGTGGCTGGCCCACTTTTGCGGCTTGACGAGGAACTGATTCGTCTTCATCGTCTGCGGGAACTTCAGCCGATAGGTCGGCTTCGGAATACAGACGAGGTCGGGTCGTGTCTCCGTGTATCTGCCCTCGTACACGTCTTCACCGGGAAGAACCGCTTCAAGGATGGTATCCCCGGTCGCCGGGTCGGCCATTCCGAGAAGCGCTGTTCGAAGTTCGTCGCGGAACGAGTCGTACTTTGACGCCGGAACGACGCCGTCCGAGCCATTTCGACTTCCGTTAATGAACAGTTGTCCGTCTCCAGCGACCGTAAACGCGGTTGTCTCCGACCAGTCGATGTCACCTTGCGAGATGGTGAGCAACCCTGCCATGTCGAAGTCGCTCTCCTCGCCGCTTGACCGTGCGACCATCAGTTTGAGATGGTCGTACAGGTTGGTCTTCTTGAGCGCCGTTTCAACGGCGTCGAAGAGATAGTTGTAGCCGAACGTTTTGAGCCGCGTCAACGCCCCGGATTCGAGGCTGAGGTAGTCGTTTTGATACAGCCACGAGTTCAGATTCACCGCTTTGTACACCGGCCCGTGGCCGTGGTCGGACAGAACCATCAGTACGTCGTCGTCATCCATCGTCTCGACGAGCCACCCGAGAAAGTCGTCGTACAGCGATAGCAGGTCGAGCGGCGCATCGCCGTACTCGTTCGCAAGTCGATGCTCGTACTTCGGATGTTCCGAATCGAGGAGGTGACCGACCTCGTGGAGAAAGATGTCCGGTCCGCTGAAGACGAGGAACATCGCCCTCGCAGGGTGTTCTTCGATAAGGTGTTTGACGACCGCAACCCTGTTCTCCTCGATGTGAAAGAAATCCTCGACGTAGGCGTCGAGGGAATCGGCCCCGTCTCCAGGCCCGTAGCCGGTCAGCGGCCCGACTTCGTACTCGTCGACGAGCGAATCGATTTCGGATTCTATCGTGTTCGGGTATGTGTGACACGCGCCCGGCGGTGTCGTGATGTGGTCGGAAAGATGAAAGCCGTCCGTTTCCGACGGCGGATAGCCGGGCATGACGTTCATTACGCCCGTCGGGTAGCCGTTCGCGTCGAGATACTCCCACACCGGAATGGAGTTCTCACGGAGATGTTTCGAATCCGCAAACTCGACATCGTACCCGTCGGCGTTTTTCAGAATGAAGTTGTAGATGCCATGGTTACCCGGACTCTTTCCGGTCGCAAACGTGCTCCAAGCCATCATCGACAACGGCGGACGAGTGGAGCGTGTGGTTCCTTCGATACCGCCGTCACGAATCTGCGCGAGCGTCGGCAACCTTCCCTCCCGAATCCCCCGGTCAACGAGGGACGGCGGTGCACCGTCGAGACCGACGGTGTAGACAGTGCGACTCATTCGACGTATCCCAATTGTTTGAGACGGTCGTGAACAGCTTCGTCGTCCACCTCGTCGGCAGTTTCGGCGTCGGTAGTTCGTTCGAGTTCGGTCGCGGACGCAGAGAGTACGTACTCGATGAGGTCGTCCGCGGAGTCGAACCCGTCTAGTTCCGTCGCAAGCGTCTCATAGCGTGCGTACAGCGCGTCGGTGACAGTGATATCTGTGGTCATGATTTCGGAGGATCTAATGGTTTTGCAGTGTGCTGTTCAGCGCGTGCAGGATAATTGCGGTGAAGCAGGACAAAATGCCTGCAAGTAGCGTGAACGCGGATACGATGGCGAGTCCGAGGGGGAACGTCCCCGACTGCAGGTAGTTGGAGAACGTCCAATAGCCGAATCCGAGCCCGACGAAAGAACAGAAAAAGCCCGGGACGCCGAGTGACATGATCGGTCGTTCTCGCTCGACCGTCTTGAGGATGTTCCGAACCAGTATCAGTCCGTGAGAGACTGGATTGTGACTGCTGGCGTCTTCCACATCGTAGTCGATCGTCGTTCCGATTTCCTCGAACGAGTAGTCGTGGTGGTAGCAGTGATAGAGGACATCCGTACTCGCATCCATGCGATTACCGATTGCGTCGTCGTGCGCGAGCGTTCGAATCGCTCGGTCGCTGTAGGCTCGAAATCCACTCTGTGTGTCATGAATGCGCGAACGGGGTCGAACGACACCCATACTGAGGTTCGTAAGAAAGTTGACGACGCTCAGCCCGAATCGACGGTAAAGCGGCATCTCAGTCTTGGAACCACCGTCGAATCGACTTCCGATAACGACGTCTGCGTCCGTCTCCTGTTGGGTTTCCACCAGTCGTCGGATATCCGTAGTGTCGTGTTGGCCGTCAGCGTCGAGAATGACGAGGTGATCCGCGCGTCGCTTGTCGGCCTCAGCGAACGCCGTCTTGAGGGCGGCACCGTATCCCCGATTCGTTTCGTGTTGGACGACGGTGGCGCCCGCGCGGCGCGCCGCGTCGGCGGTGTCGTCCGAACTGCCGTCGTCTACGACGACCACCTCACTTGCGTAAACCGACGATTCGGCGACGACGCTACTGACGGTGTTCATCTCGTTGTACGCTGGGATACCGACGACAACGTTGGAAGGTTCCTCGTTTGCGTCGAATTCGGTAACGGAATCGACAAGGGAATCCTCCTCGGCGTGAGAGAGACTTCGCTTGAAGTCGATACGTCGGTCGACGCGAGAGTGATATATCAGGCCGGGAAGCGAGTTCGCTTCGGCGGCCCTTTGTAACGTGTTCCGTAGCGATTCCTCGTCCGAGGTTAGTGCTGTGTCGGTGACGATGATCGCCCCGAGTCGGCGTGCCAACCGGACCGACTCGATACTCGAATTGTCCATGGATACTACCAGCACTTGGCACCCATGCTGATAGGCTCGGAGAATCACACGGACAATCTCGTCACTGTTGTTTTCAGTCGCTATTACACCGATTCCCGGCTTTTCGTAATCGAGGTCGAACTCGAGTCCGATGTTTGCGGTGGATTTGCGTTCAACTGTTGTTTCTTCGTAGTTTTTCTCCATAGTGAGGGACTCCGTACTCGCTTGACGGGGGGGTGAGCGAATTTGCAATCATTTATCCTTGTGATTTATCGCTGAATAGACCTGCGTATTTACTGTGAAATTCTATTCATCACAGATAATTCTATAATTTGTAGGAATAAGTATTTTTTTAGCGTTTTAATATAAAATATAATTTACTGTAAATATATCACATGTCCTCCTGCTTCAAAAATTCTCATATAGGTACTTAGTACATATTTAATTGTGGTTAAAAATAATATCGCGGGACATGATATTCTAGTGACCGGTGGCGCAGGTTTTATCGGAAGTCACATCGCAGAGCGCCTTGCTGATTCCAACCGCGTCCGCATCCTCGACAACCTTTCCAGTGGCACCGTGAGTAACGTCCCCGAAGGCACGGAACTGTACGAAGGAGATGTGTGCGACCCCGAAACGGTTAAATCGGCTACCGACGGTGTCGACATTATCTTTCACGAAGCCGCAGTCGTGAGCGTGGCTGAATCAATCAAAGACCCGACGCAGTGTCACCGTGTTAGCGTCAACGGGACGCTCAACGTCTTCGAACAGGCCCGCGCCAACGACGCGCGGGTCGTCCTCGCATCGAGCGCCGCCATCTACGGGGATCCTGAAACAGTACCAGTCCCCGAGTGTGCGCAGAAAGACCCCAACTCACCGTACGGAATCAGCAAACTGACGGTCGATCAGTACGCACAGCGATATCGAGAACTGTACGGTGTCGAGACCGTCTCGCTCCGTTATTTCAACGTCTACGGCCCCGGACAGGTCGCGGGCGACTACAGCGGCGTCATCAGTGTGTTCCTTGATCAATCCCAGCGCGGCGAACCGCTCACCGTCCACGGGGAAGGAACGCAGACGAGGGATTTCGTCCACGTTGACGACGTCGTACAGGCCAACCTCCTCGCCGCCACCACCGACCACGTCGGCGAAGCGTACAATATCGGCACGGGGACGCGAATCAGCATCGACGAACTCGCGCGAACGGTGCGAAACGTGTCCGATTCTCCATCGGACATAACGCACACGGAACCGCGAGACGGGGACATCGAACACAGCGGTGCCGACATCACGAAAGCGCAGAAACAACTCGGATATCGACCGACCGTTGAACTCGGTGACGGACTCGCCGACATGATGAGCGCGTAAACCGGTCGGCGAACGTTTTACTTTTTTTGCTTCCCCGCCTCCTTCCCGCGGGCGGTTAGCACCGTGTGCTCCCCGAGACGAGGACGAGCGGGTCGTCGCTACTGACCGTGTAAACGACGTTTCGTCGTTCGACCAATCGGTCGTATTGCGTCGCGTTGACCGTGGCCGGTGACGCTGGAAACAGTTGTGCGCCGACCGTCGTCCACGACCGCTGTGCGACGACCGGACAGTTCGGCGGCGCGGTTCCACCCCGCAACCATTCGTAAATCGGCGTGTATCGAGCATCAGTACCCGTGTAATAGTTCGTGGCTAAAATGGCGATGTGGCCATCGCTCGCCCACTGGCCCGGAACGTGGTTCGAGGTGAACGTCGCGGTTTGCAGTTCCGCGGGCGTCACCGTCGGCTGTGCGGGCGTGGCGCGAAGCCCCGCAAACGCGAGCGGCGAGCTGACGACGAGACAGAGGAGCAGGAGGGGCACAGCGGCACGTCGAAGCCGTCGATAGCCGGACGACTGACTCGTCCGCCGGAAACCGATATCCACGGCCGCCAGTGCCGCGAGAATGGCGACCGAAAGGTGCAGATAAATCTGTCCGCGAGCGGCGATGTCCTGATACTCGACGGTCGGATTTCCACTCAAGGCGAACCCGACGAGAACAATAGGAGCGAACAGGAGCGCGGTCGCAACGCTACTCTCCCGACCCGTCACGTATGGGAGTCCCCAGACGGCCACGAATCCGACAAGCAACAGCGGTGCGGTCAGCGCCACCGCGAGCGGTTCCGTGCTTGCGGTCCCGGGGAATACCGGGAGGAACAAGTTGGCGAGGAAGACGAGCGCGCCGCCGACGAGTATCGCGCTTGGGACGACGCGTTGGATGGTTGGCGTCGTCGTCGGAAGCCAGACGAGCAGTGCCACAAGGACGATTCCCCACGCAACGAACAGGCCGGGAAGGGCTGTCAATCGCCCAACTTCGTTGAGTCCGGCGATAGCGTAGTAGCTTCCGAGATACGCCCAGAAGCCGACGAGGATGCCGCCGCCGAGAACCCCGCCGCGAGCGGTCGGACGAAAGAGGAACGAGACGAATATCGCCGTTACAACCAGCGCGCCGACCATCGACGCCAAGTTATGCGTGATCGGGAGGAGGCCAACGAGCAGTATCGAGAAACCCGCCCACCCGAAACGGGCGGTGTGGACCGTTCGGTGGAACGCAAGCGCGAGCAAAACGACGAAGAGCAAACCGAGTCCTTCGCTGGTGACCGCGACTGACCGACCGAGATAGATTCCCTCGACTGCGAGGAAGAGCCCGGCGAGAATCGCCGTTCGTCCGACGTGCGCTCCCGTCCAGCCGAGTCGTTCCGCGAATCGTCGTGCGATAGCGGCGACAACGAGGCAGGGAACGGCCCCGATGACCGCGATGAGCGGCTGTGCGATGACGATCGGGCGAACGCCGGTCATCGTACTCGCCGCGGCCACGAACGTGGTGAACGCGTACTCGTCAGGATTCAATTTCGACCGGGCGGGGAAGTGGCCCTGTGCGATGGTCTCCTGTGCGAGCGCAACGAAGTGGAACCCGTCGAGATTGTACGGGAGCGGCGTCCAGTATAGCGGTAGCGTCCGCACTGCGACCGCGACGGCGAAGACAGCGAGCGCGCCGACGACTAACGGTCGTCGGTCACTCATCGGCATCATCTCCTGACGCCGCACGACGCTCGCGTGCTGGCGTCTCGACGAGCAGTGGTGCGGGAGCACCCGCCAGGAGCGATTTCGCCACGACGAACACGCTGACAAGCAACAGGCCGAAACATCCAGCGACGACGCCAATGATGACCGGTGCGGTCACGCTCGGCGCGGCCCGAACGCCGTAGAAGACGAGCTGTCCACTTCGGGAGAGAGCGACGACGACCAGGGTCGCGACACCGAGTGCACCGCTCACAGCGACGACACCCACTTTGAGTGCGTCTTCGAGGAGCAAGGAAAGAACGCGCTTGTGTGAGGCACCTGTGGCTCGGCGGATGCCGATACTCCGTCGATGGGAGTGAACGACGTACGCGACCGTCGCGGTCGTACCGCCGACGGTCATCGCTCCCGCGAGACAGAGGACAACGACGACGAGGAGAGACAGATTACCGAACACCGTCCGAACGGCAGTTCCTATCGCCGACGTCCCCTCGGCACCGCCGCTTGCAACCGCAGCAACGACTCGCTCGTCGCCAGAGACGACGTATTTCGTCTGCGCCAATGTGCGACCGTCGGCGGTCGCCGTAAGCTGGTGACTTCCCGGTGATTTCCGATCAAGTCGGACGACTACCGGTCGGCGCGCGCCGGGCGAAAGTGTGAGAGTTCGGCGGTGCGTTTCGGTTCCGTCGACGAGTTCGACAGTTCGCTGGAGCGTCTCGTTCCACGGATTGTACAGCGTGAGACGGGCGCTTGGGCGCGTCAGTATACCGGGGTTCTTCGGCTCGACTCGGAATCGCGAGGAGAGCGTTCGATCGGCCTGTTCCGAAACGAGCACCTCCTGCGTCGTCTCCTTGTTCCCATGTTCGACCTGAACGGTTGTCGGCCCAGTCGCCGCGAATCGAACCCGGACTCGTCCGTTTCCATCGGTTCGAACCGTTTCGTTCCCGACGGAAACACTCGCGTTTTCGATGGCGGCACCGGTCGCATTGACCACTCTGACAAGCGGCGTGCTACCGGGCGGTGCGCGCTTCGGAACACCACGGACGGCAATGGAATCTCGTGCGGCGACGGAGACTGGTTGTCGGTACGACCCGACTCTGAGCGTGAACGTTCCAGTCCGGTTGGTCGGTATCTGCGCCGTCACCGTGATGCGTTCGTTGGCCTTGACCGAGGTCGTAACCGAATCCGAGTACGCTCCAAACCGTATCGGTATCGTTCGCGTTGCGGTTCCCGTGCCGAAATTTTTGAGGTGGATTTGAGCAGTCATGGTGTTGTCTGCGGTGACCGTCGAAGGAGTGGTAACGTCAAGAACGGCGACCGAGTTCCGAGCGTCGAACTGTTCGGTGGAGTTCGCGGTTCGAATTAGGTGTACCCGTCCCTGCTCAACCCTCGAAAGGTGCCGTGCGACCGGGAGCGAAACGAGGAGTTGGTCGTCGAGGGTGCCGGTGGCGGAGTACATGCCGACGACGCGAACCCGCGCGACCGCCGTGTCCGTACTCCCCCCGACCGTGAGCGTCTCATTGAGTTCGATGTTGAGGGTTCGTGCGAGGTCGGCACCGACGACCGCTTCGTCCGCGTGCTGTGGTCGTTGACCCGATTCCAGCGTTGCGCCCGAAACGTTCTCGAACGACGAGTAGTCCGCGCCGCGGACGAGCATCGGTTGCCCTTCGTGAACCGTAAACGAGAGTATTTCGGGGCTCGCGCTCATCCCCTGTTTTCGAAGGACGTTCGCGTACTCTGCCGGAATTTTGCTTGCGATGGGATGTGCGGCGTTCGGGTCGGAAATCGTGGTTCCGCTTGTTGTCGTCGATGTGGCGACGACGGTGCCGACCGAGGCAACCAGAATCACGGCGGTCACGAACACAGCGAGCGTTCCAAGACTTGGGACGAGAAGCCGCCAGTCGAGCACGCTGAGCGACCCGAGATCCCTGTTTCGAGACGGTATTCGAACGGATTTTCTCCCGTTTGGGAGGCTATCGGCCCGCGCCGGTAACCGTTGGACAGCGGGACGAACTGCGAGAACGCCCGCCACCACGCCGATGACGACGATGCCCGCGTACATCGGGAGGAGGACACTGGCGAGTCGAGTCGTTACCCGCGTCTGGAGCGACGTCGGAACGCCCGCCGAGACGCCAATGCTCACTGCGACGTTCGTGAGAATGACACCGGCGGCGTAGCCGAGAAGCGTCCCCACGAGCGCGAGCGCTCCGGTTCGCGCTCCAAACAGGAGGACGAGGCTCCGTCGTGACCCTCCCGTAGACCGAATGACCCGGATGGCTCGGAGCCGGTCACGGACGGTCATCCGAGTGATACCGAACACGACCACACCGACGATGATTCCGACCCCGATGGCCATCATCTGGAGGACGGAAAGAACATGCTGCGTCCCGATTACGAAAAACGAAAATGCGGAGCGAAGGGGCGTTCCGCCGCCGTTGGACGAGGACGGCGGTTCGACGACGAATGCGCCGGTCACGCCGAACCGCTCAACTGTTTCGGTCGAAGCGGTGTACCAGTGCGGCGGAAAGATTCCGTTCGACCGATTCTGCGGAACTACCTGTACGGTTCGGCGAGCGTTTGTGCCCGCGAGAGTTCGGTTCGTCGGTGCTCGGATGCTCTCGAGGGCGACCCCGTTTTGGGGCGGCGACGCTATCGCAATCGACGTTCGGTTCCGAAATTCGCGTGTAGTGTCGGACGGCACTCCGACTACGTAGGCGTCGGTATCATTGGGCTCCGTGACGACCGCGACGGGAACGACGAGCGCGTCGTCGCCGTTCGACGCTTGTGCTGACGCCATCGACTCGTAGTAGATCGCCTGTCCGTTCACGTCGTACTCGTCGGCGATGGCCGCGGTCTGTGCCCCCATGGCTCCGACGACCAGCGTCGTTCCGGTAAGAAACGCGACGGTCGTCGCAATGACAACGATGGCCAACGAGTCCCGTCGTGACCACCGCGTGAGCAACAGTCGTCGGTACCCCATGATGTTACCCCCGCTGGCGCGCCGTGGTGTTCGCCGTCGAGTTCGTTCCGGAAACCGAAATCCAGAGGTGGGTTTCCTCGTCGGCGTTCGAAACCGTCGGGGATTGCGGAACCGACCCCTTGTACAGAAGGAAAACGAGTCGCAGTCTCTCGCCGGTCATGGTCGGGTCGATGGAGCGTTCCGTTCGCCATGTCTGACTGGAGTCGAGCGGGCGCTGTGCCCGCCACAGTTCGTCGCGTTCCGTCACCGTACTGGCGTTCCCGCCGGAGACGCGCTGGAGTTGCGTGACAATAGTGTAGGAGACGGGATGATGTTCGACGTTCTTGACGCCGACGTGTATCGGCTTCGACTCGCCGCGACTGAAGTTGGTCGGATAATCGCTTGCGGTGAGGGTTCCGGACTCGTTCTCGGTAAGTAGATAGAATTTCGTGTAGGAATCGCCCTGTTTCGGAGCCCCGACTGCGTAGCCGATACTCACGACCGAGAAGAGGAGCACGACGACCAAACCGACATTCAAAATCATGTCGGTACGCGTCTCCGTGTCGAAGAGTTCGGCTCGGGCCGCACTGACCCAGTCACCGAAGGATGGATCGACACAGCGGTCGTCGGATACCCGCTTTCGACGAATAGCCGCGGCGACCGACCCGACAATCGCAATTCCACCGGTTGTGAGCGTTATCGGAGCGGGACGAATGCCCGTGTCCGTTAGGTGGAGCGCGATGCCGACGAAAACGACAACGGCGATACTGATGCTAATCGAGAGGACGACCCGTTCGAGTCCGTCAATACCGTGCTTTGCCTCTGCATTGTCCGACTCGTTCGACCCCGTCCGCAGTGGGAACACCGCGGCGACGAGAGCGTATCCGGGGAGGACGAAGACGAGAAGGGAACCGAACAACAACTGTAGCGGCGTCCCGCGGGTTACCGGAAGCAAAACAGTCGCACAAGCGGCCAGAGAAAGGAGAGAAACGAACAGCAGATCGGCTGGAAGGGAGCCAACTGTTCGTCGAGCGAGCAAGCGAGAACCGGTGTTGGAAGGCATTCGTTCGGACACTGGTCGTACTCTCACAAAAAACTCGCGTATAATACAAAATTTTTTAAATATTAAAACTTAAAAGTATGCTACTGTTAGTATTGAATTTTTTAAATTTCTTTGATCTATGAACCATCACTTAATATACATTTGTGATATTTGTGAATTCAATAAGTTAAAATCGAAACGCGTGTTGATTGTAGTCGTGCAACTGCTATCGCGGTCGGTGCTCACCCCCGGTCAGTCCCTCACCGAGTGCGTCCGAATCACCCTATTCGATCCCCTACAACAGTGTCAACGCCACCGCGAGTCCGACCCTGCCGGAGTGAGGTCGTATCCCGAGTCGGCTGATTCGAACGGGCCGAATCGGCGAACCGATATCGGTTTTCGAAAACGGGTACTCGGACAGTGACGAACCGTCGAACCTATCGACAGTTGTTGCTGGTTCGATGGTCGCGCCGCGACAAACTCACCATCGCCATCATCGCCGTGACAAGCGGTTTTCTCGTCGGAGCGACGTTGCTGTTGCTCGCCACGAGCACCCAAACCGCAGGGGTGGCGGCCCAGTTTACCAACTCGATGTCGGTGTCGCACTACGACACCAACCCCGCCGCCGAGCGCGCAGCGTCGCAGTCGGACATCGTCCTCCCGACCGCTACCGTGTCGCAGAACGGAACGAACAGTCGGGTCGTCGGCGTGCCCACCTCAGCGCCGACGGTGCTCTCGGAGCTTTCCGTCTCGTGGAAAACGGCGCGGATTCCACCGCCGCCGGAGGACGGTACCCTGAAAGGCTCCGTCGCGAAGCCGGGCGTTCGCCGGTTCCACAGCGCATCGCAGGACACGCGTCACCGGGTGGTTCCGTACACGAATTCCGATTCGATTTTCCCTCACTCGTGGTACGTTTCGACCCCATCGACGGTTCGCTCGTTGGGTGCCGACGGTGCGTTCGTCGTCCAAGTCGATGGAGGAAATGGTCTCCGTGACGCTCGAACGGGAACGATGAGTCCGTCGCTTTTCCTCTACTTCTTGGCAGGCGTTCAGGAAATCGTCCGCGTCCTGTCGATGGTAACTATCGGGGCATCGGTTCTCATCCTCATCGTCCTCTACAACGTGACGAAGATGAGCGTGCGAAATCGAATGGAGACGATTCGGATTATCCGTTCGACGGGCGGAACGCCGCGCCAGATCCTTGCTTTATTCGGGATTCGAGCAGGACTCATCGCCCTTGCAGGCGTCCTGCTCGGCTATGCGGCCGGTGTCATCGTGACGCGGTTTCTGGTCAACGCGGTCATCTACAGCGGCGTGCGGATTTCGCTGAACCCGACGGTGACGAGCGAGAGCGTCCGCCTTTTGGTTCCGATACTCGCGGGATTCGTAGCAATCGGCGGGGTCGCGGGCGTGGCGGCCGCGTGGCCGACGGTGAGAGTTCCGCCGGGGAATCTAACGACCGTCGAGAGCAAAACGGAGCGAGCGTCGGCAAGTACTACTCGCGTCGGTCGTATCCGCGCCGTGTTGACGACCGAACTCCTGAACTGGCGTTCCATCGTTCCCGCGACCACGACGCTCACCATCTTCGCCCTCGTCATCCTCCTTTCCGGTTCGTTGCTCGGTGCAGTCGCACCGTTGGCGAGCACGTCCAGCGGAACCGTCTCCGAACCCGAAGCATCGTATCCGATGGCGAGTCGCATCGACGCACAGTACGCGTCCGTGCTCCGTTCGCAAGGGCTGACCGCGAGTCCGGAGATACTCGTCGTGCAGGTTCGAAACGGTCAACCGTTTCTCGCACGAGGGGCGGAGTATCGGTCGTTTGCAGCCGTCTCCGACGCGTCGCTGGTTCGGGGCCGACAACCGAAGACGAAGTACGAGGCGGTCATCGGCCGCGACCTTGCGGCGACACTCGACCTTTCGGTCGGCGATTCGATCACGGTCGGCGGCGCGACGACACCCTCGATGACGCGGGTTTCGATAGTCGGCATGTATCGAGCACCGGGAATACTCGACGACCAGTTGGTCGTGCCGCTCTCGACTGCCCACGACATTTCAACGAAACCGGGAACCGTCCAGTTCATCCGAACAGCTGGCGGACAGCCGAACTTCTCCGAGTCGGGTTCCGCATCACCGGGCGGCATCGCGGTGACTGGGCTGACACTCCCCTCGACTGCGACGACACAACAACCGGTTCCGGTCGAACTCGACGTTCGAAACTTCGAAGATGCCGAACAGACGAGACGGCTGACGGTTCGCGTCGGCAACACCTCGGAGTCGCGCGTCCTCACCCTCAAACCGAATCAACAGCGGCGCGTCACGATTCCGGTCTCGGTGAACCGCCCCGGAACCCACATTCTTCGTGTCGGTTCCCGAGCGCGGCGTCTCACCGTCTATCGACAACCGCCGCTCTCGCTCGCCGGCGTTCCCGAGGCGGCACCGTCGGATGCGAGGATGGCGGTTCCCGTAACCGATACGGACGGTCGCGCCGTTTCGGGGGTTACGGTACGTCTCGGCGACCAAATGACTCGCACGAACGAGCGCGGCATCGCGCTCGTTCGGGTTCCATCGAATCCGGGAACATACTCGCTGACGGCCGAGAAAGGCGAGCGGAACAACACGACCGAACTCACCGTGGCGACGGACGCATCTCGGCAGTTGACCGGGCGGGTCGAGGTTCGACCCAAAAGTGCGAGCGTCTACGCACGCCCGACGGCGGACGTGACGGTGCTGAACCCGTGGGAGCGCGAAATAACTCGACGTATCAGCGTCGTCACACCCGCACAGACGAAAACCCGAACCGTGACGGTTCCGGCGACGAACGTTTCGACGTTCGAGGTACGCATCGGAAACGAATCTCGGAACGAACGCGTTGCGCCTGGGAAATACACCGTTCGCCTCACATCGGACGGAAACACGCTCGACTCGGCCAGCTACACAGTCAGGGGCGACGAGCGCGTCTACTCCGTCCTCGCCCAGAACGGGGAATACTCAGAGGGAACCGGGCTTGGACAGGCCGTCCAAAGCGTTCTCGGTAACCTTCAGCTCTTGCTCGTCGTGATGACCTTCTTGGCGGGGTTGGCGACTGTCGGGAGTACGACGGCGACGTTCGCACAGGCGGTTCACGCCCGACGACGGGCGATTCGAATCCGACGTTCGACGGGCGCGACTCGGTGGCAAGTTCTCCGACTCGTCCTCGTCGACGTGTGTCGGATTTCCATCCCGGCGACGCTCGGCGCGCTCGGGGCGGCGATAGCCGTGATTTACCTCCTCGAAGCGACCGATCTGCTGATTCTGTTCGGCATCCAGTTGTCCGTCTCTCCGTCGCCGTTCGTCTTCGCGCTGACAGGGGCGAGCGCATTCGTGCTGGCGAGCGTGAGCGCTATCGTCGCCACGATTCCGTTTCTCACTCGAAGCCCGGCACCCGATTGATAAGTTCAATATGTAGAAAATAATTTTATGCCCGGTCTAAAATATTCATAACTGTGGCCGAACCAGTACTCGAAGTCGACTCGGTCAGCGTGATGCGCGGCGGTACGGAAATCCTCGCGGACGTTTCTCTTTCGATTCAAACGGATACCCGCTTGCTCGTCCAAGGGCCGAGCGGTGCCGGGAAGACGACCCTGTTCAATGTGCTCGGACTCCTCGATTCGCCGTCGTCCGGCACGGTCTTCGTGCAAGGTGACAACACGTCGAAGCTCAAAGAACGGGCGCGGGCCCGCCTCCGACGCGAAGCGATCGGCTTTATTTTTCAAGATTTCCAGCTCATTGCTGACCTCACCGCGTGGGAAAACGCGGCACTCCCCCAAGATCATACCGGCGACCGTGACGAGGAGTGGCTCAAATCGCTGTTCGACCGATTGGCGATCGGCGACCTCCGCGACCAGTATCCAGCGACGCTCAGCGGAGGGGAAAAGCAACGCGTAGCGATAGCGCGCGCGCTCGCAAACCGACCCGCAGTAATTCTCGCCGACGAACCAACGGGGCAACTCGACCCGAAAACGACTGATCGAGTTCTCGAAGTTCTCTTTACCCTCCAAGCGACGACGGAAACTTCGCTCGTAACGATTAGTCACGATACACAATTGAGTTCACAGTTCGACCGTCTTGTTCGACTCGAAAACGGAACTATCGTCGAAGGAGAGGGCGGAAATCCGAACCGGAGTGGGTCGAGTGAACCGCTTCGTGAAGGTTCGACGCATTCAGGTGAGTGATCGCGGGCAAATCGAGGCGGCTCGCACAGCGATGACGGCAGCCAGCACTATCGTGTTCGTAAAATCAATTTACAAATCAGTACACACGATTTGGTATAGATTTTAATATATACTAATCTTTTTATAATTTTACTATTATTTTTGGCAATCTATTTACGTTAAATCATCCAATATATGAATGAGCATGGTTGATTCAAAAAAGCGACAAACGCTCCAATTGGTCGGAACCGCTACCACCGCCCTCGCAGGTCTCGGCGTCGGCTCGACGACAACGGCGAAGCGGTCGAAAATGCCCACCTCCACACTCTTCAGTACGGGTCTCATGACCGGCAAAGAGGTGGTTCCACCGGTAAAATCCCCCGGGAAAGGGATTGCCGCTTTCGTTCCGCGCTGGGAACAAAAGCGAATAGATTACGCGCTGGTATTCCACAATCTAAAGCAGACGCTCAACGGTGTCAAGCTCTCTCTCGGTTCGAAAGGGGAAAACGGCCCGATCGTCGTCGATCTAATGCAATCCGCATCGGAGCAGTCGAAAGCCCTTGACGGAACCGGTGCGGTCATCGTCGGTTCCATCACAATGGACGACTTAGCACAGGTGAAAGCCCTCGGAGACGTGACTCGCAAGTTCTGGGAAAAAGATGCGTATGTCGAAGTTCAGAGTTCCGCACACCCGGAAGGAGAGATTCGAAGTCAGGTCTGTGCCGTTCGGAAGCTAGATGTGGATTTCAAAATGAATGTCAAAGTCGATGCGAGCGACGAGTTCGAGTTGGACTACTCGACGGATTTAAAAGTGAAGTTGAAAGAGGCTCGCCGCCCCAAAGACGACTGTTAACGATTTCCCGATCGAACCTATGGATGGCTTAAGTCAGACGTAGACAACCAATATCCGTAGCAACTCACCATGGGCAAATATCGATTCATGTAGAGTATCTCTACGGATTATTCAGCGCTAAAGCGTTATCTGCTGTTTTACGGGTGTTTAAGGTTAATTCTAATCTTAATGTCCTTCTAGGACTCATCACTACTCAACCAGAACAAGGCACAACTCTTAAGATTAGAATTAAAATTAAGCAGTGTGGCAGTGGGTTGTCGGTTATCCAGAGTTGCAGTGAAGACGCTTAGCTCTGGGATTAGTAGTTGAGGAAAACGGCTCAGTGCCACTTCCCAACTCAACCAGCAGATTAATCTTAAGATTAGATTTAAGGTTATACACTCCAGTGTCGATGTATGGGAACGGACCAATTCACACAAGCACTTGACGACACTGAAAGCGTGCAAAAGCGCTATGCAAAACAGCTAGGAATCAAACCAGATCGAATTCCCTTCACAGCAGAGACGCTACCAAATTCTGAGGTTGCCGTCCGTGTGAACGATGACTTACTAAACGAGGTTGCCTCACATATTCTAAATCGAGCAGGACACGTCTCGATCATCGACCGGCGCGGTGCAGGGAAGACCCACTTTCGCGATCTCGTCTATGACGCACTCGCAAACGGCCCCCGAAGCGAAGAGTTCCACATTGCACGGATTCGGGAAGTCGAGTCTATCACAACACGACGATTCTACACGCGACTACTAGACGAACTATCCCAGTATGAGAACCTGGAGATACCGGATAACTATCCGCATCCGACCGATGAAGTTCGACAGATCGTCGAAAACGTAGCAACTCAGCTCGAAGAACAGGATATCGCCTGCATCATCCAAGTGGATCAGCTTGAGGACGCAGCACGCAACACACGGACGTTCGAACAACTACTCGCCGCGTTGCAGAGTGTCGGTGACCTCGGTGATGAAGAACCAGTCTTCCTGTTGTTCCTGTTCGGCACACCGGTAGCAAGTGAGCGAATCGACGAACTTCGCGAGACACTTACCTCTCGTCTCGTCGCGAAGGATCGATCGCTGGAACGCTTCGACTTTGCCGAGACTGATGAACTGATCGGACGGTGGCTCGCGTTCGCACGCGAAGAGGAGTACAGTGATGGCTATTCATCTGATCCCTACAGTGCAAGCGCAATTGACGAGATTGTCGATCGAAGTGACGGGACTCCCCGCTCGATTCGGCAACAGTGTTACCACGCATTCCGTGCTGGTGCACGGCAGTTCGATGACATCGAAACCGTAGAGATTGACGACTCGACACTTGAGCAATACACTTAAGCTTAAAGGTAAGATTAAGATTAACAATGAGTAATCCACTGAACGATGCGATGGATGCAGCGGAATCGGATGGGGAGACAAACGAGGAGACGTCGAAAAGCGAATTCGACGCGGACGAGTATCTGAACAAACTCGGGGAGGGACCGAAAGAACAGACCGTTGGGTTCTCGGTCGACGAGCCGATGCACCGATTCTACAAAGAACTCCAGAGCGACGACAACATCGAATTCAATGTGGCCGAGTCATTCCGCGAACACCTAAAGAAGTTAGCTCGTCGTCATCCGGAAACGTTCGAACGCGCGATGCGGAAGTGGGAAATCGATAGAGAATATTAATCTTAAGGTTAAGTCTAACACATTTTTCGCAGTTCATGGACGTTGGATGAAGTTTGATCTTTGGAATGTGGTGTGAGAGGAGGAGTCAGAGAAGGTTGACCATCTTAGAGAGAACACTGATTAGCTAGCCAAGTTAATTTTAACTCTAAGATAAGGAGATTGTTCGAAGATAAATTGTCATGGAGATTCGTATCTCTCATGTGCTTCACGCTGAAGCGCGAATGTATCGACGGTCTTGACTCGGTCACCGTACCCATGCTTTGTGAGTGCTACTTCAATCCCACGACGAGCAGCTTTATCGGCGGTATAGACGGTAACAGACTCAGCTTTATTTTGGTCAAGTAGCTGTGCTGCGACGCCGCCGATTGCAGAGTCAGCTTTTTCGACCGTATCGGCGTCTTGTTCAGTTGCAGTGGCAATATAGCGCTGCACAATATCCATCGTGTTCGAAACGACCGGATTCGCATAGGCAAGCTCATCTGCGAACGTGGCCCAGCCACGGTCAAGTGCTAAATCGATTGGCTCGCCTGCTGTCGCATATCCATTTGGCCCACCACTCAGCTCTTCATACACTCGTTGTGGAATCGTGAACACGATATCGTGTTCCTGAGCAATGCGTTCCAAGAGCGCGAATCGACCAGACTCAGGGCGACCGAAGGCAATGAAGAGATTGGTGTCGGCGATATGATCTTCAGTGTCTGGGATAATTGAGAGCGGCATTATTTGGAGTGCTCGGAGAGATCCTCGTCGTCGAGATCCACCTGTGCGTCGATTGCATCAAGGTCGAGATCGTCCTGAGCGTCCGGTTCTACATCGACAATGATCTCACGGAGTTCTTGAAGAATGGTTTCGGCCTCAAGCACGGAGAGATCTAACTCACGGGCCATAATTCGCGACGTCATCTTTCCTTTGACATATGCACGTGCATACTCGGTCGCGATTGCGAGTCCCGCGGTTCCATGACGATCGCGGTAGAGTTCGAGATTCTGATTGTCCGTACACCGGGCAAGAGCGGCAATCAAAGTCGGAGTGATCTCGTAAGAGCCCTCGTCAACCTCAACAGTGATCAAGAGATGCGGCGCTCGATATCGGTGGGGCTGTGTCTCAGTCACGCGTTCGAGCAGACCCATATCGGTAAGCCAGTTTACATCTTCGTAGATCGTCGTCGACGAGTTGTCGAGACCGGCTGCAAGTTCATCGACAGTCGCGGTATCACGTTCCCGGACACGCGTGTATAGTTGGGCTAGTCGCGGATGCGTGAGCACATCCGAAATCGCGAGCATCGTGGCGATCGGATGGGTATCACGTTTGGTCGCTGCCATACTTTCCACTTTCCGCGGAAAGCGTATAGCTCTGCCGCAGCATTGGACATGGAACCTCAGACACCACGGAAAGCATGGATTCGATGATCTCTCCTGGTCTCGAATTTATGCGGACTCGGTGGGGGGTGATCCGCCGAAAAAACAGGAAGTAAACCTGTTATACGAGAAGTCGAGATACGATGCTAACCTTAAGATTAAGGTTAAGTTTGATACAATAGCTTTGACTCTGAATCAGCGTTGGAAGTTTGTAACAATGCAGACATCTAGGAGCGTTTCGAACGAGCGATAGCAGAGCAAGAGATCGGGGAACAATCACACCATTAATTTTAACCTTAAGATTAAAGACACCCATCAGTCCCATCTGAGCTAAATTAGCGACGCGATATCGTCTGGGCTCAAAATTCGACTACGAACCGACGAAAGAACACTAGACCAAATTTTTCGCCGTCGCAACGCTGACCAGGTCTTCGACGACGGAGTCAATACGATTGTCCTCGGCAAGGATATCGAGTGTTGCTTCTAGGTCGGTTTTCAACTCGAATCGATAGTGCGACCCACCTTGAATCCCGGTATTCCGAGTTGTTGCAAGAAGGAATCCTTGCATCCCGAGACTTTGGAGATGGTCGCGTACACAACGTTCGACAAGCTGATTCCCATCAAGACGGTCAACGATTGATTTGTACTTCTGGTACACCTGTCGAGTCCGAGCTGGGGTCTCTTCATCAATCGCAAGCGAAACAACCGACAAGAGAGCGAACTGATCCTGTGTCGTCAAACTGCGCATCCCTTCCTCGATACGTTTGCGTTCGAGAATGTCGCGAGCCTCGCGTACGTGAAATTCACAGACCAGTTCATCGTCGTGGTTGAGGGCTATTTCGCCCGATTTATACAGAAGACGAATGGCTTGGCGGGCACTTCCCTCGTCCTGAGCAGCAAAGGCCGAACAGAGTGGAATGACATCATCTTCAAGCACACCCTCAACGAATGCTCGATCTGCACGTCGCTCAAGAATCGACGTTAGCTGGGTCGCATCGTATGGGGCGAATTCGATTTCCGAGTCGTACAGCGAATCCTTGACCTTTGGCGACAGGTTATCACGGAACTGGAGATTGTTGCTAATGCCGATAACGCTAACCCATTGATCTTCGATATGCCCGTTCTTTCGTGCTCTCGGAAGCTCGTAAAGGAGTTCGTCATTACTACTGATTGTATCAATCTCATCGATAACGATAATGATTGTATCCTCAAGCTCGCTGATTTCATCGTACAGGAGATCAAACATCGACTGCTGGTCGATGCCACTCGGTTTCTTTGTACCACCGCGGATTTCCTTAATGAGATGAGCACAAAGCTGGTAACTCGTCGTTTGGTTGTTTGCGCTGGTCTTGGTAACGCTTAGGTTGAGATCATCTTGGTTCTCAGCGTACTCCTGAAGCAGATTGATCTCGTGATCGATAGCGACGGTCTTTCCTTGACCAGTTTTTCCATACAGGAACAGGTTGTGAGCGTTAACCCCTCTTGTTGCAGGAGCGAGAGCGTTCCTGATTTCTTCGAGTTCACCTTCCCGCTCGGGAAGTTTCTCGGGTATCCACTCCTCTTTGAGAACACTTTCATATGTGTCCGCATACTCGGTTCTCTATATACCCCCGCCCCCCACCATGTCCGGATAAATTCCCTCGTGAGAGAACCACCTCTTCAACTGGAGTCGGCAAGAGTACTAGAATAGGCAAAGAACTAACATAGTAGTCGTTCAATCAAACCCGTACTAGCGAAAGATCAAAATAGAATTGAATGGTTCTAGTGAGAACCCAGTGTCAGTGAGAACGTCTGACGCTATCGCGGCTAAATTATGCGGACATGGTGGGGGACGTCCCCTATCCCTCGAGATTCTCAACGAGTTCCGCTGCTTGAGCACTCTTGATGATTTTGGAGAGCAAGCCCATCGCCGAACCGTTTGATTGTGTTGGGCATTGGTGGTTAGTATTATATACTAACCCAAGAGCGTTCGCCTTGGCGTTGGTGGCGAGAAACGCTGGGACCGCGAATCCTCTCGTGTCTTCAGTTTCACTTCCGCTCTGGTTGGCTGAACTCTTTATCCGTCGGGTACGAAGCGTAGACTGCAGTCAGCGCAACCCAGCAGGTGACGTGGGTTCTTGTGCTCATCCCAACCCATGTACCCATGTTGTCTGCTTTTTCCCCTTGTCATAATGAGCTAAGTAGTGTCACGAAGAGACTCTGTCCGAGGGTTTACTTATCGCGTCCTCGAATTTGGTCGTACGAATGGGTCCAAACGAGACGTCGTCACTCACACCGCTTGCGCAAGACGCGCTTGATGCACTCGCGAGCACAATCCAACCTGGTGGTGAACTCACCTACGAGCAAGCCTATGCTGTTCTGGCTGAGAAAGAAGATCTCGAGCGACCTACTGCCGAAGATATCATCGAACGGCTGTACAATAAGGGTCATGTGTACGAAGTCGAGGGAAAGCTTCGACTCACCGATTATGGGTCTGAATAGCTGGACTCGCGTCGGTGCCAGCGTTATATTCTGGTCTCAAATTCAACGTCGCCACGCTCCTTCACGAGACAGATCATCAGGGATTGTCCATGGCATTGTCGATAGCGTGTGGGTGACGCCGATCGAAGGCGAGGAGCAGATGTCACTGTGTGCGCTTGTATCGGAGATTTCTGAAGAGGTGGAGATTCGGCTTGAGCATGACGCCCACTACGACTGGATTGCGTTTATGCCGTTACGTGATTCGGACGCTGGTACGTTAACGAAGTACTTCGGAAAGGTGGCTGGTGAAGATGAGTACAAGTATCGGGGCATCGAGTGTCGCCAGCGAAGTACGCCTGCGTATATCGACGAGGCACAGAAAGCGTTGATTCGAGCGGTCGATGCGTACCGTGATCCAGAGGCGGTTTGTGAGGAATTGCGGTTGTGGGTTGATCGGCTTGAGCGCGGGGCGGTCGATCCGAATGAGTTGGTGATCACGAATCGTGTCTCGAAGAAGCGGGAGGACTACACGCAGTCAACGCGGAGTGTGACGGCGTTGGAGCGAGCGGCTGATTTGGGGTTGACGGGGCCGTCTGATCAGAGTGTCTGGTATGTGGTGGTTGATGATTCGAAGCACTCACGGGAGCGAGTGATGTTAGCGAGCGAGGAATTAGACGAGTATGATACTGGATTTTACCGGGAGTTGTTGATTCGTGCGGTAGCGAGTGTATTGTCACCGCTTGGGTGGCGTGAATCTGATATTGAGCAGGAACTGGAGCAATATTCCGAGTCCAGTTTGGCGTCGTTCGGGTAACATTCTATCGAACTGCTATGTTCTCTCTTTCTTTGTTGCCCCTGTCGGATGGTTCTCTCCCCAGCCGAGGGATTTTTGCTTTGATTGACGGTGCTTTTGATCAGTCGCTACACAGACAATCCGTAGTTCGAGTGAGATTGACGACTTCCTCATGAAGTTTCGTCGCCAGTTGATAGATCGTTTGGACACGGTACTCACCAGCGATGCCGGTCCGGTAGTACGATTCTGATCGGTTTTCCTGCCAGAGTGCTTCGAGACGATCTGCAACATCTTCCGAGAAGAGTCCTGCCTGCACCCCGTACTCGTACACTTCGGTGTGCGATTGTCCAGGAATATCGTTCCCACTTGCTTCGACATAGAATTGGATTGAGCGCTCGATTGCAACGAATGATGCTTCGATGATCACCGTGTAGTGGCCATTACGATCGATAAGGAATTGAGCTGCATCGAGCAACCGACAGGCCTTCCGCAATTGAAGAATAGTTGGATCGGTCACGAACTCCAACCCTGTTTCTGGATTGTCAGGTGAGCGTTGGAACGCGTCTTCAGCATTAGCGAGTGCGTTCTCAATTTCTTTCGACGTCATTCATTCCCTCCGAAGATCTCTTGCTTGATGTCCTGGAGCATGTCTGTTGTGTAGAGTTCTATTCCTTCTTGGAAAATCGGTCGAAGATCTGCGCCTCGTCGGCGGGCACTGGCTGGTGATTCGACGAAGGTTTCGAATTCGTATCGCTGCCCGTTGATCGCCTGTGTTTCGAGATCCGATTTAATCTTCGAAATTGTTCGTCGTGTGGCTACGAGTTCGTTGTCGTCGTCTGTTAGCACGAACAGATCGATATCGCTGACGCGATCCGCCTCGCCGCGTGCGACGCTGCCAAAGCAAACGATGCCAGCGATCGATGAAAGTTCCTCGGTGACGCGGTCTGTGAATCGTTTGAGCGGTTGTCGAAAGATCGATTGCGGGATCCCCAGTAATGGGTCGTCGGCTTCATGCAGATGATCGTCGTTGATTTGGTAGAGGGTTTTTCGACCAACGTCCCGGCGTGTAACCAACCCAAGTGCAGCAAGCAGTGTGAGTGCCTTCGAAACGCTTGGACCGCCGAATCCGGTGAGTGTTTGTAACTCACGATTCGAGAATTCTTGTGTCGGGTTTTGAGCCGTGATTTCGAGGATATCGTCCATCGCTTCATACCTGAAGATCTGTTCGTCTGGCAATGGAAGGCGTAACTCTACACGCATACTGTTATATGTGGCATAAACGTTTACACCTCATATATCTGTTGTGCTTATGGCACCTAATCGCTCTGCAGGCAAGTCAGAAAGCAACCAGTTAGCACGTGCCACCTGCACCACCAGCCGCTCCAGCACCAGCACAGCTCGCTGCACTTGCGCTTGCACTCGCCGCGGCAGTCGTCCCGGCAACGATGATCGCTGCATTGTTCGTCTGGCTATAGTTTGTACACTCGCCCCACGCAACTGGTGCAATTTCATCGTCAATATCATTTGCAGCGAATACAGCGTCGCGCAGATCCGCGAGCGTAAAGCTAGCGTCAGTTGCATATCGGTCGACGAGTTCGTCTGTTAGGAGAACGCGCCGACACTCCTCTGCCTCGAAGAGTTTGTCGCCATCAAACGTGAACTGGATATCATAGTGGCGGACGAAGACATCGTCAAAGGGGGCTTGCATCGCGAGTGCAGCTTCGCCGACGAGGTCCCACACGAGATTTTGATCGGGATTTTCGACATCCTCTCCGAGAGAAAACCGAGCGATCGGCACGACGATTGGTTCTCCGTCAGGCCCTTCGTTGACAACCGCGACACCTGTTACACCACAATCTTCAACGGCATAGCCGCCACGTTCAACGGCCTCGTGGAGTGCTTCATCCGCTTTGTTCTGTCGCGATTCCAAATCGACTTGCTCGTCTGGAGTGTCACTGCCGAGGAGTCGTTCGAGGAGTGAAGGCATTGTACCGGAATCATTCGTGTATAGTATCTTTGCTATTTGGGTGGCGGAACAGGTTATTGACGAGCGTGAGCATGTCCCTCGAAGTAACCAGGTTGACGGAGCGGTTTACACGGCCACGCGCTCAGGGATTCCACTCATTGGACGCCACCAAGACAGGGACTAATCGATTATACCGTTGTAATAGAGGGGGATCGCGAGAGCGACCCCCTCCATTTCGCAGAAATAGATGCACTCCACCGTACCCAACCGATTACTACTACCATGGGTCACCGACAGTGCGGTGTGAATCTCGTGTGGTAGTACCGCTGATGGATGTTTTCCAACACGTTCTGGCACCAATGATTTCCTCTAACCTTCTTGGAGATCGGTATCGTATGCAATTGAGACCAATGAAGCCAGTGCTAATCGGGTATGGCGAAACGAGCGTCGGAGAGTCACTCAACTGCAGATACGAGGAGCTGAACATGTGGGCGACACGCGAAGCATTGCGAGATGTCGATCTCGAACCAGACGATATTGACGGACTTATCGCGACTGCACCCTTTCGAACGGAGCGATTTCCACTCCCTCGGCTGATCGAATATCTTGGAATCGCTCCACTCAATTTTGCAGAACTCACTGGCGTCGGTGGTGCATCCCACGTGACCTCGATTCACCGAGCGGCCGGTGCGATTGAAAATGGACAGGCCGAGACGATCCTCGTCGTCGCCGCAGACGCTCTCCATTCTGACATCGGACCACGAACAGTTATCGAAGAACTATCCGACAGTGTCAGCGAGTTCGAGGATCCCGCCAACATCGTTCCCTCGCTCTATGCCCATGTTGCAAACTGGCACCTCGATACGTTTGGGACGACACGGAAACAACTCGCCGAAATCGCAGCCATCGCTCACGAGCACGCGTCGCTGCAGCGGGCGGAACGTGCACACCGACAGGAAGCGAAATCAGCTGATGAGATTCTCGACGCTCCGATGGTTGCAACTCCGTTGACTGCAGATCAGTGCGCTCTAATTTCCGATGGCGGAGCGGCATTCATCGTGACCACCGAAGAAAACGCAGCCGAGCTTGATCAAGTACCAGTCCGTCTGACCGGGTTCGGCGCACGACATACTCACGATCACATCTCTCAGATGCCATCGTTCAATGAGACGGGGGCGATAGAAGCAGGGCAGCGAGCAATGGCCGAAGCAACTGTCGATCATGCTGATATCGACGTCCTTCAAATATACGACTGCTTTACGATTACCGTCCTTCGAATCCTCGAAGACCTCGGCTTCTGTGAACGCGGGAACGGTGGCGACCTCGTTGACAGTGGTGCTCTTCGATTAACTGGAAAGTGGCCACTCAACACTCACGGCGGGGCGCTCGCCCAAGCACATCCAGGAATGCCCTGTGGGATTTTTCATATTACCGAAGCACTCCGTCAGCTACAAGGACGAGCCGAAGCGACGCAAGTTGACAACGCATCGACAGCGCTCGTTCATGGAAACGGAGGAATCTTCTCAACGCAAGCAGTGGCAATCCTCGAACGAGGTGAGTGTCATGCCGACTAACAAGCCGATTCCGACATCGACGACCGAATACGAACACCAATACTGGCAGCGCGTGGCTAACGGTGATGTCTGTATTGCCCACTGTCAAGCATGCGACCACGTCTATCATCCTCCACGCCGATACTGTCCAGACTGTTACTCCGACGAGTGGGAGTTTGAGCCAATTGCAGGCACTGGAACGGTGTACGGCTATACCAGTATTCACCGTCCAACGGAGCGATTCGCGTCAGATACCCCGATCGTGTCCGCTATCATCACGTTAGACGAAGGGCCACGGCTCATGGGACGTGTCGCGTGTGATTCTGAAGCAATTGCGGTCGGAACCCGAGTCCGTCTCGATACGTCAGGTCTCTCCTCAGACAACGTTCGTCTCACCTTCGAACTACTAACGAAGTAAGAAACTCAGCAAATCAATTTCTGCAAGATAAACCAGTGGGCATAAATTCACAACGGCAGCAATTGTCACGCGTTGAGACCCCAGTCAATGTCTTCGTCAACGGCTGCAGCTTCGACTTCAGGATGGCCAAACGGGGATTCACGTTTTGTCCACATATCGCACAGCGATTCGAGTAGAGATTGCGAAGGTTCTGTTTCGTCTCGGAAGAAAATCTCCCTGAATAGCTACTCACTGCCCAGTTTTCAGCCATATAACACCAATTCTGGCACAGTTGTTTAATCACTAGTATTCTTCAATCGACATCTGATAAGTTGCAATCAGCAACTCGCCCCGCTGCGTATTTGCTAGACCCTGATGTTGAGGTTGGAGTCAGTCTTCAAGCTCAGTCGTCGTTGCCGGTTCTGCTTGCAGATCACTGAATGAGACATAACGGTGTCCCTGTACGAATGCCACCGTACGATCCGACTCACTCGCTGTTTTATCATTGCGCACTGACTGTGACAGTTCCAAATCGTCTGCGAGAAATAGTACTTGTTGGCGCTCACCGTATCGCTCCCAATCCGGATCCAGAACCTGTCGTAATTGCTCACGCTGTTCGTCGGTCAACTCATTTGCATCCTCGATACCCTCTTCGGTGAGGAGTACGTCATCGACACGACCGATAACGCGCGGCACTGCCGTTTTGACCTCTCCGTCAGTGTAGAACGCCAAGTGTTCGACCGGCTTGAACGACCGTCCTGGCTGGCAGTAATATAAGCCATGAGCTTGATACTCCGGCCACGCACGACGCGCTGCCACGACGAGCACACGGTCTTCCTTCCCGCTCACGAGATCCTCATCGTACACAAAGCGCGCTAATTCACGGAGCAGAAAGGCCTCACGCTCTGTGGGAACTGCAGTCGTCTCTTCCGTGCTTGCGATATCTCTCGCCATGATTCCCTCCACAACGTCCACGAGATCATCGAAGTTCGCCCAAACCAGTCGTTCGTCATCCAGTGCAGCGACAGCGCGTGGCGTCTCACCATCTGGCGTGAGAACGACGAGGCGTTGGAGTTCAGCACCATCTTCGTCAAGCGCAAGGAGATGGTTTTCGAGTTGTTCCTTACGGACGGCATCCCGTGCGGTTTTGGTTTCAAACCAGATCGCACTCGAGGATCGGATTGCGGCATCAGGCACGGACTTGACACCAGTAACTTGGTTCTCGAAGCTAAGTAACGAGAGGTCTGACTCGTCGGTGAGTGCTTCGAGAATATCGGTGGTCAGCGAACTATTCACGTGTTGAAGGACGCTGATCAGCGTTGAGGTAACGCGGTTTTCGCCCTGCGTGTATGTCGAAAAGAGTGGGTTGGTCATCGATTAGGTTGGGTGGGTCGTGGTGGAGTTTGATTCGGCGTTGTGACAATAGGACATCCGTGTGTAATTGTTCTTCAGCTACTGTTACTCTTTGTTATCCAGATGTAATCTTCGGTCGATGACACGACTTTAGATACTCACCCTGTGAAATACAGATCCAGCTAGTTGGAAATTCAAATATTGAAAATATCAAATAATGTGCTAGTCTCACGGGTTGTTTGGGGTGTCAACGGAGATTCTCATCGGAGTTTGTTTGGTACTGGGTTGGTAACAGTGCACAAAGAATGCCCAAAACTGACACCAAGTCCTTCGACGTCATCGAAGCAACCATCGACGAAATCCATGCGGCTATCGAAGCCAAGGAAGTCACTGCCGAATCGCTCATCGACAATTACCTGGCGCGAATAGACGAATACGACGGCGATTTACACTCGATCCTAACGGTAAACCCCAACGCTCGCCAGCGGGCCAAACAGCTCGATTCTCAATTCGATACTGACGGCTTTGTCGGCCCACTTCATGGTGTGCCGATCATCGTCAAAGACAATCAGGATACTCACGACATGCCAACCACGGCAGGATCACAGGCCCTAGCAGAGTCAGTGCCATCGCAGGATGCATTCATCGTCGAACGCCTCCGTAACGCGGGTGGCATACTTCTCGCAAAAGCAAATTTACAGGAATTTTCGTACGGCGTCGATACGATCAGTTCACTCGGTGGAGAGACGCGAAACGCGTATGCCCTCGATCGACGCCCATCCGGTTCAAGTGGCGGCACCGCTGCGGCAATCGCAGCCAATTTAGGGGTAGTTGGGACGGGATCGGACACGTGTTCGTCCGTTCGATCGCCCCCCGCGTTCAACAATCTGGTCGGGTTTCGACCAACGAGGGGGCTAGTCAGCCGAACCGGTATCATTCCCCTGAGTGAAACCCAAGATACGGCGGGACCGATTACTCGAACTGTTACAGACGCCGCACGGATGCTTGATGTCCTGAGTGGCTACGACCCAGCGGATCCCATTACGGCACGAAGCGTGGCGAACATTCCCGATGACGGCTACGTCTCCCATCTTGACGAACACGGACTTGACGGGGCACGAATCGGTGTTGTCCAAGAATTTTTCGGGTTACAAAACGAGGAAAGTGCTCCCGAATCAGCGGCCACGAAAGTAACCTCCGTCATTGAGACTGCAATTGATGAGATGGAAGCGGCGGGAGCCACGATTATCGATTCTGTCGAGATAATCGATCAGGAATTTCTGGCATCTGCTCGCGTCATCCCCTACGAATTCAAGCGTGATTTCGACCACTACTTGGCGGAATTGGAAAATGAACTCCCGTATTGCACGCTCACAGAAATCATTGAGACGGGCCAAGTTGCCGAAGCAATAGCGTCTCGAATTGCGACCAGTGACCTTCTCGATGTTGACGTAGAGACGCTTGATGAGAACCGTGAGTACCTCCAGCGACTCGAAAGACGGAAGCAAATCAAAACAGACACCGTACAACGATTAGTGGATCAGAACCTCGACGCACTGTTGTATCCCCCATCGACGATTCCACCGGTCAAACGTCCCAATAACCAGCCGTTTGACGAACTACCCTGCGAGTTGGCTGCACATACAGGGTTGCCTTCGATAGTTGTGCAAGCCGGTTTCACGGATGATGGACTCCCGGTTGGAGTCGAACTCTTGGGACGAGCGTTTGCCGAACCGCGACTCTTTGAACTCGCCTATTCGTACGAACAAGCAACGAAACACCGACAACCACCAGATGATTTCGGAGAAATTGCCTAATTTCTTCTTGAGGTCTATAGACAACGTTGGTAAGGATCTCATCTCGATGCTAGTATTAAGCGCGTTTTTGGCTTACAAGGCTCGAGGGTACAGGATTTCGGGCGATATCCCGAGTTTTTCGTCCTCTCCTGGATCATCCTCTTCGGGCAGTGCGGGATACTCATTCGACTCACTTCTACGGCCTAGTTCGATTCTCTTCGCGGTCAGCGCGAGTACCGCTGCGTCGAGAACGTCGTCCAGTCGCCCTTTCGAAATCCGTTCGTGCCACTCCACTCTATCCTTTCGCTGGTCAACGACCGCTTCGACCTCTTTATGAAGATCCGAATCAGTGCGTAGCACTTCAAGCCGCTCTTCACGCCCCGCTACTGTATCCTTCGCATACTCGATATCATGGACAAAGCGTCGGAAGCAAATCTCTGGATGGCTCTCGTACATCTTTGTGAGTGCGTCTTCGTACTCTTGGAGGAAGACGTCGACCTCACGAATTCGAGGGAAAAGCCACCAACTCTGGCTTCCCAGCGAACCACCGTTCATTTCCCGTGCATCACCATACTGCTCGGTTTCGACGATTGCTTTCCGAGGAATCGAAAAGACGGTGTTTCCCTGGCTTTTCAGTCGTTCACTCGCCTCCTCATCGCACGCTCGAACACCATCTTCGGGAAGTCCAATCGGGATGTCGACGAGTATCGATCGGACATCGTCATCTTGTCCGTGTTCGTGCCAGACGTTGAGTATCGACGGTTCGGTGGTAACGAGCGTCTCGTTGCCTGTTTTGACGACGGCCCAACAGCCACCAGCCCAGTCTACTCCAAGATATGATACCATACGAAAGGAAAAATATAGAGCGCGCTTTAATGTACGGGGTTTGATAGAGCCGCCGGATTCTGAACGCCAGACCTCTTCAAGCGAGGACGACATCATCCTCAAAACGGGGAGTAGAACGGTGTTTGAGCGGATGACTGTATAGTTACAATTTCCAGATCGGGGTAGACGTAATATCATCTTCGATATATGTGTGTAAAGTATCTGTCAGATTCATACTGAACGAGCGGTACGAAGTCGCGTTCACCCATCGAAAGTTGATCGAGAAGAGCAGTGTACGCCTCCGAATACGGTTTACACTCGTTGTATCCATCTTCGATTGCTTGGATGACGATTTCTCGCTGCTGGCGCGTGAGGCCATCGAGAACGACACTCTCTCCTCTGTGGATGTGCTCGACGAATTCGTCGTACGACTCGGCGACGAGGGTGGCGGTCACGGCGGCACGTGTGACCTTGACGGGTCGCTCATTGTCGAATGTCAATCGCAAAAGTGTGTCTTCCCATTCGACGTACTCGGTGTCAGTGTTCGGGACGAACTGGGACTCCTGTCGCAACTCGTCGGATACATACGCGAAGACGACTGAAAACGAGGTGAAGTGTGGAGCGTGGATTTTCACCTTGTTCTCCAACGCGCTGTGAATCGACTTGCGGTCTTGGGCGGGGAGCTCTGTAAAGTGATGGACTATCTCGTCGTCCGAGAGGGTCGATTCGTCGACTCCTATTTTCACGGAGTATTCGTATCCGGGTGTCTCTATCCGGTCGTGTACGGTGTACTCAACTTGGTAGTAGTCTTCTCCTTGCTCCGTGACGACGTACTCCGTCCGTGGGTGCGGAACGTAGTATCCCAGCGTGGTCGCTTCGTTAGTCTCGAGCGCATCTCTCACGGCAATCCGACTAGCGTACGACAGACTATCGACGGGTGTGGTGAACTCATTCAGCAAGTAGGAGTCTTTTGCTCTGTCCAGAGAGAAGGTGGTGCGTTCCGAACACGACGATGCTGTATTGGAAATCGACGACAGACACCCCGAAAGGGTTGCAACGCCCGAACATCCCACTGCTTGGAGTGCTCGTCGCCGACTACATTCGAGAGGAGGGCGGGTCATACGCGGTTGTTCGTTTCATACGAAATAAATACTGTGGAAAGAGACATATCTAAATAAACAATGGGGAAACGAAGGCCCTCGCCGATCGCGCTGGTTCGGGGAGACGTTCGCCTTGGTGTGCGTCAATGCAGACTACTCGCTCGGTGCTGGTGTCGTCGGGAGCGGCTAGATTACGTTCGCCGTTCCAGATGGAACGTCGCTACGTGACGATTCGCTGGACGGATTTCCGACGTGGGGAACTGTAGAAGAAGCAACGAAGTGGAGTTCGGTCGGTAACTTCTTCGCTTCTTTCTCGCCAAAACAAGTTAACAGTGGTGAACGATTTATGTGGCTCCGCACATCTTATTAGCTCGATGTATAGAACATCAAACACGGGCAAGAACATCGGGCTGATAATCGCAGTGTTCGGCGTTGTCGGTATCGGAATCGGTCTCACCGGATTCATCAGCGTCGGCTGGATGCAGGGGACGTTCACGAACCCGGAGCAGGGCGAGATAGCGAACTCCTTCGGACAACTGTTCGTCGGTCTCATCCTCCTGCAGAGCATCATCCTCGCGTTCTTCACCGGTCCAACGATTGCAACGGTCACGGGCCTAATTAGTGGCCTCTCGACAGCTGACGGCAAGCAGGCCGCCGTCGTCAACGGAGTCGGGTCATTCGTCGGCTTCTACGTGATGGTCGTCGTCGCAGTCGTCGTCATGTCGCTGGCTTACGACGGCGGAAGTAGCTCGGGTGGATCCTCCGAGAGCCTTTTCGACCTCGGGAACACGCTCACGACAGCGTTGAAAGTCGGTATCCCAACTGGGGCAGTGGGTGTGATTGCTGGGTATCTCGGGACATACTTCCGGACTGGGGTCGTCTCGGGTGGGCAACGAGCAGGTGTGAGTACGGCGCAATCGGACGACTGAGATCAAGTGATGATGATTTTATGCTCGAATTTCTCTAGCTTGCTCTGCCAAGATAGGTAAGAACTACGCAGTGCCATAGGACTTGATGCTGTCTTGTCGGTTCTACAGCAACCTTAATTAACGGTAGGGATGTGCTGTTGGGTGACTACTCGTTGGGAAACCCCCAGATAACGACGCGGGGACTCAACTTCCCCACTCATATCTGCGACGGTCTCGGTGACTTGCGTTCGTTTGACTACTGTACAACCGTGGCGCTCGGAGACCGATCTACATGACAAGTGCCGACAGAGCAACGATGGACCGAACCAATTTCAAGAGCTGTTCTACCACAGCCACGACAACAGATTTCACAATTGAAGTGAATATTCGAGTATGACCGAGCAGACGATTACGACCACCGCCGTTGGTCGGACGAGTGCCCCACCCGACGAAGTCGACCTCTAGTTTGAAGCCCGCGCGGTCAATCCGGACGTTACGACCGCTCGTCGCGAAGTAGCAGACCAAGCGCTGGTGCTTCGGGAGGAACTCGATGCGGTGGGGATTCCCGACGAGCGAATCCGAACGAGTCGGTTTCGAATCCGACAGCGGCCACCAGACCATGGGAGACATTCAGAGTCCGATCCCGAGAGCCAACCGTACCAAGCAACCGAAATCATCAGTGTCGTTCTCTTGAACCTGGATCGCCTCGGAGATGTGCTCTCGGTTGCGGTTGACGATGCTGGCGTCGAGATCAACGAGGTTGCGTTTACGTTCCAAACAGAAACTCAACGAAACCTCCGGCAGATGGCCATTACGGATGCAGTCAACACAGCGCGACAGAACGCTACTGCTGCAGCCACCGCTGAGAATCTGACCGTCGGGAGTGTGCAGTCAATCGTGACTGACCCTGACTCTCGCCCTCGCCGATTGCGGGCGGGGCAGGTATTGGCGATGGATACAGCAGAGCCAGGAAGCGTCACAAGTGGCCCAATCGACGTTTCGGTTAGTGTCGAAGTAGAATATCACCTCGAAGAAGCCTGAAATGTGACTCTCTCGTTGTATTCTTTTTCTACTATTTGCGGAACTGGTTCGACGAACACGAGAGACCAATTCTAGTCAGTGACCGAAAAGCAATGCATTCCTCACGCTTCAGAGAGCGCCAACCGACGTAAGAACTAGCAACACCACTAGCACAACCGAGACTACCGTGCCAGCGACGAGTGGTTTGTTCTCCATCGCCTTTTGTTGGATTGGCATCGCGGCGTACTCCTCATTGAATGACTCCATGTTCTCCTCGTCGTAGAAGTACTTCGTCTTGAATGCGAACCGTTCGGTCACTGCACAGCCCGTACAAATTGGCGTCCCTTCGACTCGCTCGGTCTTGGTGTGACTACCGCAGCTGATGCTGCCACAGTTCGCACAGTAGGTGAACGTCGATGCGTTCTCATCGCCACATTGCACACATTGATGAATGCCGTCTTCGATCGTGACGCGTGATGGCCCAGCGGCGTAATACTCGTAAGGGTACGAATACTGCTGTAATTCCGTCCGCTGGCGAATTTTCGGAAGATACATCGGCGTAATGGACTGCATTGAAATATCCGATTGTTTCGGCTCACAGGTCTTCTCGTAGTCGACGTTGTTATCGCCAGTGTAGTGTACCGTCGTCGTGTGCCGGGCCCGTATCCGGTCGACGGCCCAATCTTTGTACTCGGTCTCGGTTTGGCCGAATCGCTTCACATCGAGGTCGTCGAACTCGTCGCGGAACGAGTCTTCATCGAGGTTTACGCTCCGGCGCAAGTTGGTTGCAATGAGCTGGCCGACGTCGTCATCGAGAACCGTTGGGCGAGACTGGTCGGCGTGAACGACTATCTTGTCTGTCTCGTTGATGCGGTGGATGACGCCGACAGTCGTTTCGAAGACAGCATTCGTTTTGGCAGTGATTACAGCGGTTGGTTCGAACGTCACATGAGCCGTGGAGTTCGGAATGTCTGTCGGTTCGATGTTTTCGATGTCACGAAACGCCTCTCTTACAGGGGCTTCAACGGTGCCTGTCGGATCGAACGGTCGTAGTGTCTCGTTGCATAGAATCTCGATGCAGCCATTATAGAGGTCAAGTCCCACCTCGTCGGCGATGTCCCGCAATCGTTTCCCGTCGATGAGTTCGATTGGGTACGGGTCATTGTTGTTATTGAGACGCGTTGCATACTCTTGTGCTGGCTCGGTGAATCGCCCGGTCGTAACGACCATCCCTCGTTTGGGACCGTCGTAGTCGAAGGTCGCAATTGCAGAGTGGAGTTTTTGAACGACGGGTCGGCCGACGGTGACCTCAAATGGCACGACCACGATGCGCACGTAGGCGTCGTCGGCCATCTCCTTCGACTATCGCGTGCCCTTGTCGTGCCGCTCTTAGCGGCACGCGTTGTTGGCCTCAGCGACATATTCGCCGGGCGTGATGTCCATCTCGGACGTCTCTCAGACCTCTCGATCAACCGACACCATCTTGAAACCCATCGTCCGAAAATCACTGTCGAAGGCGAACAAATGCTCTATCTCGTGCTCTCGAGCAAGCACTGCGCTCGTCTGATCGACCAACGAAATCTGCTGGTCATCGAAACGCTCGAACTCCTAAATAGACTAAAAGACCATGTCAACGAAATCCCCTAGTGAACTTGAAGCTGACGAGACGGCACAGAAACGCGCACAGTGAGACCAGTTTTCCTTCGACGTTGATGTCCCAGGCCTCATCGAAGTGACCAACGAGAGCCACGAGAATCCGGTAGACAACCAGTCACCGTCTCCATCGACGACGTGCTGGCAAACTGATGGCATGCACGTGCCCACATCACGTCCACCGCAACGCCTTCTGTAAACACATGGCCGCCGTCGAAAACGCAATTAACGACGGGACACTCGACGCCTTCCCCTCGGAGGATGAAAACGGTGCCGAACCAGATGACTGCGACTGCGACGGCCTCGGTGACTTCCGGTGCTGGCCATGCGTGCGAACGGGACGGAAGGAACTGCCGAATTAACCACCGCTTCAGCTCTTTTTCTCCATGACACGCCAAGTGACGGTCTCGGATATCACCGACCAGCGAACGCTCACAGAAAGCACAGATGTAGCGGTCAAACGTTATTAGTCGCCAGTAGGAGAGTGAACTACCGAGATATAGTCGGAATTCCAACTAAAACGCGCTTTCGAGAGATGCCAAGTACCATGCACGGCCAGCCCTTATTATGCCCACTACCCGGCGAACAATTCTCCTCTACTACCTTTACCAGGCAACTCTCTCAAATGGTTTTTACCTTCCTGTCGGTATCATCTTTCTCCAACAACAACGTGGATTCGGTCTCGGTATAATTGGCTTGACACAGGGAGCATTTGGACTCGCACTTGTCTTCGCTGAAATCCCCACTGGTTATCTTGGTGATCGACTCGGCCGTCGGTCAACTCTCGCACTTTCAAGCGTTATCACCACTCTCGTCATGGCCTTGTATACCGTTATTACCACACCAACTGCCTATGTTCTTCTGTATATATTATGGGCAATTGGATGGAGTCTTGAGTCTGGTACTGGATCGGCGTGGCTCTATGAGATTCTCTCTGAACGTCTTGACTCCGACGAGTTTGCGCGAGTTCGTGGCCGTGGCAGTACCGTCTCACTCCTTGTTTCAGCCATTAGTGCCGTCATTGCTGGCGTCTTGGTTACCGTAGCGTGGCCGCTGCCGTTCGTTGCAGCCGCAACTCTCTCCGCTGCTGGTCTGCCTGTCCTTGTGGCTCTTCCTACAGCGACTGTCGACACACGTCGTCTAACGCTTGTCGATGGTCTTCGGACACTTTCAACCACTGTTACTGACCCTGGTCTCCGGTGGTTCATTGTCTACTCTGCCATTTTCTATGCACTCTTTGACGTCCTCCGCGCCTTCGAACAGCCTGCTGTGACAGGTGTGGGTGTTCCGGTTGCCGCACTTGGCGTCCTCTATGCAGGTCTCAAACTGGTTTCTGCGTGTTCGGCTGCAGCGACCGGCTGGTTTGCCAACCGATTTGGTGTAAGCAACTCGTTCCGTCTTCTCATCCCTGTTGTTGGCATCGCATTTCTTCTGGTTGGAATTTTACCCGTCGTTGTTATTCCGGTTGTTTTCCTCATCCGAGCGATACAGAGTATCGTCCAGCCGCTGCGGGCACAATACGTGAACGACCGAGCAGACGATGTGGGACGAGCGACAGTCTTATCTGGCGTTTCGATGGCTCTATCTCTCGCTGGTGGTGGGGCGAATCTCGTTGCCGGTCAGTTTGCCGAACGTGTCGGTCTCATTGTATTCCTTGCAGTTGCTGGCTGTCTGTCAGTAGGTGCTGCCGGACTGCTCTGGATACGTACGACACCGGTCAGGAACGAATTCGTTCGATAATCTCTGCAGAGGTATCTACTCGAACCAGAAGAGTTTCTCCACCTAGTTCGATACGAACCGAGAGAGTTAGCGGCTCCTCACTCGAAACAACGACTGAACGATCTGTTGCCGCAAATGGAATCGTCCACACCGGCTGATTAAGGACATCGAGCCCTCGATCGTGACAGAACGAAATGACGCCCTCATCGTACAGAATCAGTTCCCCGGCTGAGAGGAAAAATTGGTCTCCACAGGATGGACACGAACTGTATATGCTTACTACTTCCCGGTTATCTGTGTTGAATGGAATATGTGGCGGTCGGAGGACGTCGATATCTGTTCGATCTCCACACGTCCTACAGCTGCGGTTTGTGAATGCAAATTGCATTTGACGACAATATCGTTCGAACTGCGTGACCGGATCTGTCCCTGTAGGGTCAAGGGCTGGTGGAATACCCATAATCTCGTAAAGATGGTTACAGTCACTACACTGGATTCGAGCGACGCTATTTTCAAATATTGCCTCCATTGGTTGACCACAGTAATAACAGGCTGTGTCAAGCGTGTATTTGCAGTCTACATCAGGTCGATCAAGGGTTCCAGATCGGAGTGCATGATAGACGATGCGTCCCTCCACTCGCATCTGATACCCCTCATCGACCCTCTCAACGAAGATTCCTTGAAGACGCTGTAGGTGATAATTGAAGTGGCTGCTTGGTATGTCAACAGCCGTCCGGGTCATCAGCTCGGTAAATGTGAGTATCGGTTTTGTTCCCTTCTCTACCCTCGCATCGCCTAGTGCTTTAATTATCTTCGCCCGTATCTCATCACTGATGAGTGCGAAGGGATTCAATTCACTTGACTCCATATACGCATCTGAGGACGCTGACCTTTCAGTATTCCTATCCGGATTGTTTGAGACAGCATCAGTATGTGACTGGGATGCCGATTCACGCCTTCTATATTTGCGAGCAGTGGGAGATAGTCCGACTTGTCTGACTCGGAAGAAAATAATGAACACCCTGTGAGCGTGAGTACCGTGCCGACAGCCCTGGTTCTAAGAACGGTTCTCCGGCGATAGCTCTGTTCCATACAAAGTAGTCCTCAGAGAAACGATAAAAGTGATTGAACCGATGACAGTCGGTGGTTTGGTGGGACACAGGTTTCGCGCGTGGCCGAGGGCGGCGACCTGTGGGATTACACTTCTGCTTATGGGTTTCCAGGCAGAAGGAGAAACCAGTGAACGCCAGAGTCAGCGCTCAACTGTAATTCCGATATACTGACCGAGTTCAGTCGCGACACGCTCGGTGAGTGCCGTCTCAAGAGTGCCCTGGTGACGATCGAAATCTGCGAACTTAATCGTTGTACAGTACCAAGGAGAAACATAACTTTGCTGTGGCGTCCCGCCCGCTGCCCAGTCAGTACGAGTAATTTGAATTCCTTCTGTATGCGGTGTCGTTGTGAGGCCAACCGCAACACATTCATCAGTCCCGGATGGATGTGAATCGTCACTGAGAACGGGCCATGGGCGATAGATATCCCCCATCTTTGAACAGTGCAGGCCCCCACCACACTTCACCGCGAACTGCGGATGGTATTTAGGTGTCCTCTGACTCGGAGTCGTCGGTTGGGTTCCACTCGGTGGGATCTTCGGCTCCAAAGCGATCTGTCATTGCTCGGGCGGTCGAGCGCGTCGATGTGTAGGTTGCGAGTGCCTCATCATCACCGAGTGCCCAATAATGGCCCCGGTGACGAACGAGATTACGCTCTTCTAATCGACCGAGGACGGCGCTGATGCTGTTTCGAAGGACGCCGGTTTCCTCGGCGATTTCTGCAGGGGTAAACGCTTGGTCGGGATGGGCCGCGAGAAACGACAGGACTTGTTCAGCATTCGTCCCGCGGTGCTTGAGGTCGTTCTCAGAGGCAGCTTCAAATGTATCGATATCAATGGGCATATGTATCTAGTTGTACTCTGCAAACATAAGTGTACGTACTGTACGTAGTGTACGAGTGGATTGAATCGCTACTTCGGATTACTGATTCCGATAGAGAATCAACAGGTGTTGGTGACACAGGTCGCCGCCCTCGGCCACGCAGATTCGTCCACTCACCGATTCGTGCCTTCCACTTCCGGGGCTTTGCACCAATTGGCTTCCCGCCAGACGTTAGCCGTTCTCGAACACCGCAGACAACGATTCGACGTCGAATAGCGACCACTGATTCCCAAGCTGGTCGGCAAGTCCCTCTTCGAAGCCCGCTCTCGAAAACAACGCGAACTCTTCGATCAGTTCACCAACCTTCCACCGCACGTCGCTCGCTTTCTCTCGGAGGTCGTCAGCCAGACTCATTCCGACTGGCGTGGTCGTCCACTTACATTCGGCGAACAGTGCCGACGGCGTCCGGTCGTCGAGCGCGACGAGGTCGATTTCCTCTCCGCCGTACCACCACCGACCGATTGCGCCGTACGAGCCGTTCAACTGGTCTGTCCGAGCCAGTTTCCAGAGTGCTTCCCGACACACGTCCTCGAACGTCGTCGCAACGAATCGGTCGAGTTCCGGCAGGATGCGGTCTTCGAGAACGAGGTTCGGCGCTTGTTCGATGCTCGAGCGATTCGGCTCGACGAACCGAAACCAGAAACGCAGAAATTCGTCACCGATACGGTAGAGCGGTCGTTTTGACTTCTTCTGATGTGCCGTTACCGGCACCTCCCGGTCGACCAGTCGGAGACGCCGCAGTCGCTGGAGATAGCCCGAAAGTGGCTCCGACCTGATGTCGGTCTGGCCCGCGATTTCGTTCGGAGTCGTGTGACCGTTCGCAATCGCTTCGAGGATGCTCATGTATCGAGAGGGATTCCGCAGTTCCGTCCGCAGGAGGAACTCCGGTTCGTCGTAGAGAATCGACTCAAACCCTACGCAGCAGTGCAATTCCACAGGTCGCACCATCTACGGGTCCGAGTTCTTCCCGCTCTATCGGGAAAAGTGCCGACTCTCCTGCTAAAAACGCATCAATAGCGACCGTCGAATCCGTTATCGAAACTTGCCGAGCCATCTTTTCTCTGTGTTCATCGTGACCAAGAGAACGACTCTCGACGCTTCCCCGCAGTTCGATTTCAGTTCCCCGGATAGAGTTATGTTTCAATTTTAAATCATATATGATTTCAAAGGGGTTTATGATGAGTGGGTGGAAATAGCCGGTATCGATGAGTTCGGCGTTCGGCAACGAAGAGAAAAGAGTTATTGCTGGGCGTGCGCGGACGCTCCACGAACGACTGTCCGGACCGGCCAATGAATCCGGTGAAACCGCCCCGCTCGAACCGGAAGAGTTGCTCTCGGTCTGGGAGGGAAAACTGGGCGGCAAAGAGCAGTTCCGTCAACGGTTCGTCGACGCCGAGTACTCCGCATCGCAGTGTGCGACAGCGGCAGCGGCCACACGCTGGCCCGAGGATGAACCGCTCCCAGAGTGGATAGAAACCCTGGACGGACTGGTAGCCGACGTTCGGGAAACCTCGCCCGAGGCGCGGCGGCGGGCGGTCGAGGCGTACCCCGCTCACCCGTTTACCCACCTGTTCGCGGTCGTCGTCGAAATCGCCAAAGAACACCTCGTTACCGACCTCAACGTAGAGAACGTCGATAGCGCCGCTATCGACACCATGGCAGAGTGGCTCCACGAGCGCTTTTCGAGCCGTTTCACGCGAATTTTCTACGTTGAGTTCAAGGCGTTTGTGGCCTCTCAGGATAAGGAGTTGGCCGCGGCGAATCCTGACGCATTCGAAGAGCCTCCGACCGATTACTATGAGACATTCGTCGGGAGTCTGCTGGACGGCGACCTCACGGATATGTGCCTCAACTACCCAGTCTTCGCGCGCCTGCTGACGAGGCAGGTACGGCGCTGGCGTGAAATCATCCGTGAAGTGGCTGAACGAGTTCGAACAGACCGGGAGGCGCTGTCGAAGTCGTTCGGCGGTGACACCCTCGGCAAAGTCGCCGACCTCCGACCGCTCGCAGACGATACCCACCAAGACGGTCGCGCAGTGGTTCAAGTTACCTTTGAGGGCGGAACTCGAATCGTCTACAAACCCCGGAGCGTTCGAACCGGGCAGGTGTTCTACTCGATACTGGAGCGGCTCAACGACGACTTCTCGGTGCCCGCATTCGAGTGTCCCTCGTTCATCTCTCGGGACACCTACGGCTGGATGGAGTGGATTGAGTACGAGGAGTGTCCCGACGAGTCAGCGGTTGAGCGATACTACGAGCGGGCGGGCGCGCTGATTGCGACGGCGTACGCTTTCGAGTTCACCGATTGCCACTTCGAAAATGTAGTCGTCCACGGGTCACAGCCGGTGTTGGTTGACGGCGAAACGTTCATGCACCCACACGTCGGTTCGAAACGCGGCGAGTTCGCAGACCACGTGGAGTCGTTCCTCTCCGATTCGGTCTTACTGACTTCGATGGTTCCGTGGAGCATCGAAACGGACGACGACGAGCGGCGACCAGATTTGTCCGTGATGTCAGGCGTTGGGAATGGCTCCGATTCGGTTCGCATTTCGGTGTACAGAGGGCCGCGAGTCGAAGCAACCAACACCGACGTGATGTCGATTTCGATGGAGCATCCCGTCATCGACAGACGCGAGAACACGCCGCGCGTGGACGGTACCGAACAGCCGCCAGACGAGTACACGGACGCCATCGTCCGTGGTTTCACGGACGCGTACGGGACGCTCCAATCGCTCCACGAGGACGGACGGTTACTAGACGAAGTGGTGGACGTCGAAGAGATTCGAAACGTCGAGAACCGTTTAGTCTACCGAGCGACCCAACAGTACATGCGAGTTGTCGAGTCGCTCTGTTCCCGAGACTGTCTCCGCGACGGCGCGCGCTACTCTGTTGAAATCGACCAGTTGGCCGGGTCGTTCTTCGGCGACGATGGCTATCCCGAACGAGAGTTCCCGGTGTACGAGGCCGAGCGCACGGCTCTCGAACGACTGGACCCGCCTCGTCTGACGTGTACGCTCGACGGCGACGACCTGACGTTCGACGGCAGTTCTCTCGGTATTACGGCGAGCGAGTCGGGATTCGAGCGCGCGAAGCGACGGTTGGATTCTCTCTGCGAATCGGACAGACGCGAACAGATGCATATACTGGAAGCGTGCTTCGGGCAACACGCGCTCTCGGAACGAGGGACAGTGGCCGAATCGGCCGCCGATACGACACCTTCGACCGAGCAGACGCTTCTGGAACTGTCGGCCGACGTGTTCGACCACGTGGTCGATGCGGCAGCCGACTCCGAAGAGGGCGGGTACTCATGGCTGTGGGTCGAATCGAAGCAGAACGAGCCGTCGGGCCAACTTCGGTTACCCGACACGTCATTGGACACCGGTCGTCCGGGCATCGCAATCGCGGCGGCCGGGCTGTATGCGCAAACCGGGGAAAGTCGATTCAAAACCACCGCCGAGAAGACGATAGCGCCGCTCGCGAACCTCGTCTCGGATGATGAAATTCCGGTTGAACGAGGCGGGGCGCAGGGCGTCGGTGGGCTGCTGTACGGGTTTTCCGTACTGGCGGAGTTACTGGACGACGAAAAGATGCGAGTCTGCGCCAGACGAATCGCGGACGCTATTGGAGCAGAGTCTCCGAACGGAGACGGTTCGAACTGCATCGCAGACGGTGTAGCCGGGACGCTCTTGGCGTTGGTCGCGGGTTACGAACGGCTCGGCGACGACCAGATGTACGAGGCAGCGGTCGCGCGCGGGGACTACCTTCTTGAGCAGTATCGCGGGACGTCTTCCGGTCGTGCGTGGACGTCAGAGCAGTCCGAGCCAGCCACCGAATTCGCGTATGCACTCTCTCGGCTGAGCGCGGTGACGGGCGAGCGACGATTTGTAGAAACCGCCAACGAGATTGTGACTGCTGCGAACGATACCACGGACGACCGCTTGTCGGGTTCCGAATTCCGTCGCTGGTTCCCTGCGGAGACAACGTTTGAGCGGCCGTCCGGCGCGTCCGAGTGGAGGCTGACGGCTAGCGAGGGGAGTGACATAGAAGAGACGTTGCACGCGAACGATGCCCTCCGTGGTGGGAACTTCGGCCGCGTCACGCTCCTGCTCGAATCTGCTCGGTATGGAAACGAAGCGTTCGAGGACGCCCGCACGTCGGCGACTGCGTGCGCTAGCCGCGCCGCAGAAACTGGGGAGTTCGCACTTCCAGGTCACTCGCCAGAACTCGTCAATCCGACGCTCTTCGACGGCCTCGCTGGCGTTTCGTACGGGCTACTCAGAGCGTCGAATCCCACAGAGATTCCGTGCGTCCTGCGCCTTGAGTGATTTAAAACAACCGACATAGTTTTTAACGATAATATTATAGACAAGTCTACATTAACACGTATTAGTATAAGTAAATTATTTATATCATAATAACTTATCTTCATGTAGCCATGTCAGTGGTTCAAGCAAACAAGAACATGAGCCCCGAGATGGAGAGTTTCAAAGACAACCTCGACGCCGAGTTCACGGTCGAAGCCGGTAAAGAGGCCGCCGAAGAGATGGTGTTCCACCTCACGACACCTACGACGGTCACGACGGTCACGACCACGACAGTGTTCCTCTAACGACGAACGAGACGACTCGGGCGGCAGAGTCGCTACCGCGACGAAACAGTCGCGTTTTTTGACGACGAAACTGATCCGCGACGAACACAACACTCGGCCGTTGAGTCCTATCACCATCATTGAGGTCATTTGAGTAAAATATCTTCTAGACTGTTCTAAAGTCGGAAGATTCTTATAGTGTATCTTTTATCTGTTATTATTATGAAAGTGTCAGTTGAACAATTACGACAGTTCAGGAGTCAACACTACGACCCGACAAGACAATCGCCGTCGGACACCTATCTGGACAAATACTCCCAGAAAGAGTTCAGCGACGACAACATTGCCGAGCTGTTTCACGAGAACACGAAGTACACAGAAGTCGAGGATTTTCGGCTCGGCCCGTCGGCGGGGTTGTTCACGCGTGAGACGAGCTTCCAGTTCATGCAGGCGAAGCTCGCGCCCGACTACCGCGGAAAGGAGAAAATAGAACTCCCCGCACCGGAGGAGGTTGACGAACGCATCGACGCGGTCGTCGCCAGCCGCCGCAGCAACCGCGAACACACCGGCGAAGGCATTTCGCTTCAGCAGCTCTCGACACTGCTGCAACACAGTTGCGGGAAGACCGGTGAGAAAGCAGTCGGCGAACCGGAAGAGGGCGACCCCGTGACGAAGAAGTTCCGCGCGTATGCGTCCGGTGGCGGGCTGTACCCTGTCGAGATTTACCTTACAATCCCGAATCCCGGTCCGAACCTCGACGCCGGACTCTACTACTACGCATCCGAGTCCCACGCGCTTCGCGTACTCGAACGCGATGAAGACATCGGTGACCGTCTCGCGGAGACGTACGGAATCTCCGCGGACATCTACGACCCACTCGATTCGGCAGTGACGTTCACGCTAACGGGCACCATGTGGCGGTCGATGGCGAAGTACGGTCCTCGAGGCTACCGGTTCATCCTTCAGGAGTCCGGCCACCTCGCACAAAACATGCTCCTATTCGCCGAGGCGATGGGTCTCGGTGCAGTACCACTCGCGGGTTACTACGACAAGAAAATGAACGACTTCCTAAACGTCAACGGCGTCGACGAGGCTAGCTTGTACACTGTATCTATCGGTCAGGTTGACGGAGGTGAGAACGATGACGAATGAGAACCAAGGCGCTACTTCGAAGGAACTCGAACCAGAAACCAAGGAACTCATCGAGGAGTTCACCGACGAACTGGCCTACCCTGTGTTCAACCCCGCGCTCGTCCCCACGCAGGTGGACGCGAACACCATCCACATTCGTTCCGGACCCTGGAGCGGTCCAATCGTCACTATCGAGGACACCGAACACGACGACACGATAATGCGACTCGTAGACCTCATCGACGGAGAAACCCACGTCAAGGAGATTCTCCACACCTTCCCCGACGACCAGACCGACGAGGTCGCGCAGGCGCTCGACAACCTCCAAGAGAAGAATATCATCTACGACCGACCGGAACACGAGGGCGACGAGGTGTATCCGCACCTGGCGCTGCAGTCCCGCTTCCGACGAACTGATCGGGAACGACTCGAATCCAAGCAGGTTCTCATCGTCACGCTCGGCAAAATGGGTTCGATGGTGGCCGAAGACCTCTTGTCAATGGGCGTGGCAGAAGTTGCGCTCTACCGACCGAAAAGCGACCCCGACGACCCGGACATCGCCGAGGAAGACGGCGTGACGCTGGTAGACGACCTCGACCTCAGAAGCGCAATCGAGGCCGCGGACTTCGTCGTCTACACCGCCGACCGGAGGTACGCGGAAATCGTCGCCGACATCAACGAGATAGCCCACGAGACGACGACGCCGTGGGTTTCGGCGCACGTGCTCGGCTTCGATGGTATCGTCGGACCTGCCGTGTTCCCCGGCGAGACTGCCTGCTATCGGTGTTTCGAGAAACGTATGCTGTCGAACATCTCGAACGTGGAAGGCTACGCCAGCTACCAAAACGCTGTCTCGAAGAGGGAAGACCTCGCGGCGGTCGGTCTACCGTCCCTCTCGCGGGCCATCGCGGGCTATCTGGCGCTCGATTTGCTTCACCTCATCTCGTACGGTGTGGGGTACACCGCCGGGCGGATTATCAAGTTCGACTCGATGGATCTCTCTGTCGAAATCAACGACGTACTCAAACTTCCGCGCTGTGAGGTCTGTGGCAAGACGACCGGCGACGACGATGCCCGACTCGTCAGTCTCGACGACCTGGTCGAGGCCGACCGAATCGGGTCGATGGGGGACGACTAGATGCAACCTCGAGCGCCGGTCGAAACGGCCATCGAACCGCAGTTCATGCGGTTGCTCGGTAATCGGACGGGCATCGTCAACGGTGTGCACACGCTCCAGATGGAGCGGGAAGCGCCCGACGCCTCCCTCAGCAAACCGACGACCTGTGATTTCGCGGAGTTGGCCGACCTCGGAGGCGAGGTCAGCCTCGGACTCGGCGGCAAAGGGAAGAATTTGGAAGAAACGCTGATGAGCAGCATCGGGGAGACTGTTGAACGCTACTGCCTGTGCTGGCCCGAAGGTGTCGAGGAAATCACCGAAGCAACCTACGAGGAGATGCAGGAGCGCGAGACTGTCGTCGAGTACGAGCATCTCGACATCTTCTCCGAGGCGGTGCGCGAGGAACAACTCGCCCCCTTCGAGTACGACACACCAATCTACTGGACGAGCGGCACGAACATGCACACCGGCGAAGAGGTGCACATTCCCGCAGAACACGTCTGGATGAGCATGGGGCCGATGGCCGACCGCCCGACGCGATTCATGGGAACGTCGAACGGCTGTGCGGCCGGTGGCTCGCTCGAGTCGGCGATTCTCGGGTCGATATACGAACTCGTCGAGCGAGACGCCTTCATGCAGATGTGGGCGAGACAGGATCGACCGAATAAGATAGACCTCGACGCGTATCCACGAGTCAAGGAGTTCCGCGACGAACACATCGACAACGAACACCTTGACGTGACGCTCGTGGACTTCGGTTCGTCGTTCGATATTCCGGCGGTGGGTGCAATCACCGTCAACCAGCGCGACGAGACGCCAAACTTCATGCTCGGTGGGGGAGCGGCGGTTGACCTAGAAACCGCCATGATAGACGCACTCGTGGAAACCATCCAAGGCTGGCCCTACGCCACAGAGATGGTCATACAGCACGACGGCGACGAAATCGTCCGGTCGGACATGAACGACAATTTCGACGTGAACGTCCTCTACTACGCGCGTCCGGAGAACTTCGATGACGTCTCTCACCTCTTGGAAGGCGACACGGTAGACATCGAGTCGAAGTACGACTTCCCGGCTGACGTCGGCGACTGGTTCGTCGGTGAGAAACTCGACTACTGTCTCGACCAGCTCGAAGCGGCCGATTGCACGCCGGTCGCATTCGACCTCGGGACGCGCGACGTGGAGGAACTCGGCTTCAGGGTGACGCGCGTGTTCATCCCCGAACTCGTAATGCTGTCGCCGCCGTCTCTTCTCCCGGCGAACCATCCGCAGTTAGACGACGTCGAAGTCACCGACAAGCCGCACCCGTACCCGTAGTACGACCGCTCCAATACTTTTTATCGGTTTCTGGACGAAGGTCGTAACCAGTCTCGCCGCTCCGTTCTCGGCGACTCACCGTTTGTTTCCGAAACCGCCGACGGCCCAGTAGATGTACGCGAGATTGTAGCCGACGTGGGCCAGCATCGGCGATAGCAACGACCCGGTAGCGACGTACAGGAGACAGTAGACGACGCCGTTGGCGGTTTTGAGCGCGACTTCTCGTTTTCCTTCGCGGTGGTGAACGATACCGAACAGCACCGACGACGACGCGACGTATGCGATAGCACCGTACTCGGCGAGCACGACGGTCGGGATACCGCGGAATACCACTTCTTCAGCCGGTGCGATAGCCAGAACCGGAACCATCCAGCGGAGTCGCTGGCGACCCTTGGTAGCGCGGCGGCCGGTTTGGTACGCCACTATCGCCACGTCAAACTGGTACATACCGACACCCACTACCAGAAAGAGGAGGTAGTACGGGCGGAACGTGAACGGAAGTTCGAGCGGGAACGAATACAGGACTGCGACTGTGAATGCAGCGACGAAGGGGACGTACAGCCAGCTATTGTGCCTTTCCTGGAACTTGTAGCCGAAAACCCGTCCGCCAACTGCCGAGAGGACAAAGTAATACGTGCCGGACAACACCGGAAATACAACGACCAGCAGACCCCACAGCAAATTCATCTGTTATCTTATATATTCACCACCAGTATTTAAACCCGGCGCGAACGCTCCGATAAAAAACGTTCTCCCCCGTTCTGAACACGATACTTATATTTATCATCAGGAAGGAACAATTATTATGGTTGTTGAGGGAGGAAAGTCAGAGTCTCCTACAATTCAGGTGGAGCCGGAACAGCCGCTGTTCAGCCAGCCAGTCGAAATACTCGTTGCCGGTATCGAGCCGGGCGCAAACATCACTGTCGAGGCGCGAATGCCGCTCGAAGACGGCATTTGGGCGTCAAGGGCGACGTTCAAAGCGGACGACGAGGGACAGATAGACCTATCATCTCAGGCACCGATTAGCGGCACCTACGAGAGCGCAGATCCGATGGGACTGTTCTGGTCGATGTCGCTGGAGACGGCCAAAGACATGACCGAAGGTTCCGACGAAGACGTGACTTCGGTCGTCGCGCACTTGACCGCGATGGACGACGGCGAGGAAATCGCATCGACGGAGTTCGAGCGCCACTTCGCCGTCCCGGGTATCGAAACGACGGACGTGCGTGAGCAGGGACTCGTGGCGAAGTTTTACGAACCGCTGGGAGACGGCCCACACGAACCGGTGATACTGCTTGGCGGGTCCGAAGGTGGTCTCCCGAACTGGCAGACGGCGTCACTGTTGGCCTCCAACGGTTACGCGGTTCTCGCGCTGGCGTACTTCGGCACGGACGGTCTTCCGGACGCTCTTCAGCACGTGCGCCAGGAATATTTCGAAGCCGCGATAGACTGGCTGAGTGCTCGGAGCGACATTCAGAGCGCGCCCATCGGCATTGTCGGCTACTCTCGCGGGGCCGAACTGGCGCTGTTGCTCGGAGCGAACAACGTCGAAATCAGTACCGTCGTCGCGTTCGCACCGAGTCACGTTGTCTTCCAAGGTCTCCCGGAGGGTTGGGAAACGGCCGGGTCCGCGTGGAACACCGAAGGCTCACAAGTCCCGTACGTCTCCTACGACTTCACGATGTGGACGCTCCTCAGCGCTCTGAAATCGTGGGTCATTCGACGACCGCTCGCGTTCGGGTCGGTGTACCGACGCGGCCTCGAAAAAGCCGACGAAGAGACGGTCGAATCGGCCACGATTTCGGTCGAAGATATTGGAGGGCCGGTACTCCTCGTCAGCGGTCAAGACGACCGCATGTGGCCCGCCTCCGAGATGGCTGATGAGGTAGTCGAGCGACTTGACGAAAAGGGATACTCGCATCGATACGAACACCTTACCTACGAGAATGCCGGTCATGGCATCGGCGTTCCGTACCGACCGACGACTGACTCGACGACTAGCGGGCAGTTCATGCCCGGCCTCCCCTTCGCCTTGGGTGGGACGCCCGAGGGGACGGCGAACGCGGAAGCCGATACGTGGCCGTACGTACTCGAATTTTTAGATGAAGGGCTACGCGCGGCGACCGAAGCTAGTGCACCATAGCTGTCATCAGTGACCGGCGACTCTCTCCCTCTCGAACTTGCCGACTCGGGACACCCGGCGTTTTTCGAAGACGGCATCCACTTTGATACGACAACTTACTGGGAAAAGACTATATACCTATATTCTCACTGTCTATCATAAGAGAATTAGAATGTCATGGGTAACGAAAACGAATCGAAGGTACGAATGAATACACATTATAGTACGTCGTCCCACTCCTCGTGGCCGCGACAGGTGAAGAGTTTCTTCGTCCGAGCTATCAAGGAACTCTTTCGAAGTCGAGTTGCGCTCTTCTGGTCGATAGGCTGGCCCATCGGTTGGTACTTCCTGACGATGGCGTTGTTCATTGAAGTTCCCGAACAGGTGCCCGCAGACCAAGTGGAGACGGTATTGTCAAGTATAAAGGCGAGCAACGCCATCTCGTTCGGTATCTTTGGGGCGTTCACCGTCTCGCTCGTCACGTTCGCCAACAATTTCACCGACGACTTGGAAGCAAAGCGCTACCGAAAGCTCCGTTCGCTCCCGGTTTCCCCGTCGGCAGACCTGACCGGTCGTTTTCTCGCAGGGACGCTGCTCGGAGCGGTATCGTTCTGTTCCGTGTTAGTCGCGGGCTACCTGCACGGTGCGTCGTTCAACCCGCGTAGCTCGATGTCGATTCCGATCACGGCAGTGGCGCTCTTCCTATTCTGCATTATCGGGATGTCAATCGCCGTCCTACTCGCCGTCGTCGTCCAGAAAGGTGAGTACCTCACTGCCATCTCGAACACCGTGTTGATGATTCTTTACTTCATCACGGGATTCAACGGCGCGTCACCGCGCATGATTCCGGAGGGGAATCGCTGGATAGTCAACGTGCTCCCGAACTCGCTGGCGACTCGAATGCAGATGTACTACATGACTGACTTCTCCGTCGAAGGAACCGGACTGACACCGCCACCGGTACCGAACGGCATCGAACACTTCGCGCTCCTCACCGGATACGCGATTGTGTTGTGGCTCGGTTCCGTACTTGTTATGCGTCGCATGATGTACTACGGAGAGGGTGGTGAGTAGATGAGCGAAACGATAATCAAAGTGGACGATGTATCGAAGAGCTTCGACGAAGGCGGCATTCTAGACGGACTGAGCCTCGAAATCGAGGACGACGAACTGACCCTGCTGATGGGTCCGAACGGAGCCGGAAAGACTGTCCTACTCGCGTGTCTCGCTGGCGGCTTGAATCCGACTGACGGTAGTATCCGCGTGTTCGGCCAATCGCCCAAGGAAGCACGGTCGTACATGAGCTTCATGATTCAGGGCGGGCTTGCACTCCCGTATCTCAACGGCTACGAGAACATCTCGTTCTACGAGGGACTACACCCGAGCGCGACCGAAGATTGGCGCGAAATAGTGGACATGATGGACCTCACGGAGGACCTTGACCGTCCGGTTCGAGACTACTCCGGCGGGATGAAACAAAAGCTAGAGCTTTCCATCGCCCTCAGCACGGATGTTCCGCTGTACCTGCTCGACGAACCGACCTCCGAATTGGATATGACGACCATCGACCAGCTGCACTCGCTGCTACAAGACGAACTGGAGCGCGAGAAGGCCGTCGTCATGACGAGTCACACCCCGCGCGACGTGGACATCGCCGACCGAATCGTCTTCGTCAACCACGGTGGCGTGGTCGCCTCCGGAAAGCCAACCGAACTACGGGACAATGTCCCGTCAGTCGTCCGAATCGTTGGCGGGAGAGACAGTGACAACCAACAAATTTCGGAGTTCGTCCGAAACGGACGGCTGTTCGAGAGCGGACAGGATCGCCGAGGATTCCTGCGGGACGACGCCGACGTCGAGCAGGTGCGCTCGGCGATAGACACGCAGCGTGCGGAGGTGACGGTAGAACGAACCAGTCACGAGGACATGTTCAACTACTATACTCGGATTCACGCGGCCGAGTGAGCCTCTCGCCGTCGTCAACCGAACACTAAGAAAAAGCTAATAATCATTGCAAATATACGTCTCTCGCATCGGTGATTTACCTGCGGTACAGGACTACGAGTTGAAATGATTCGTGAAAACCATATTCTAGACAATATATATTACAATAATTATGTCAGAAGGATAAATTTATAAGTATACGTAATAATGTGTGAATGCAGTATGAAGCTAGATATCACGGACGAGTCCGAACGAGGTCGCAATGCCCCTGTTAGCGCCGGTGTAGCGGGAAGCTGTTCCTGTTCCCACACGTGTACGTGCTGCTGTACCTGTAGCTGTAACAGCGCATAATCATGTGAGTAGGCGGTACAGGCACACAACCAAGCGTTTCTCGCGGTGACCTAATCTGTCGTCACGGTGAGAGTGTCGTCTCTGCTTCGAACACGTCAGACCGATAGTCGTCCCTAATAATAGCCACGCCGAACCGTAGAAGTTCTCGCTGGCAACCCGCGAGAGATTCGAGGATTAGTTGCGGTTCCGCTGCCGAGCCTCTTCCGTCGAGTCGCGGCGGTTCGAGCGGTTGGAGCCCGACCCGGAGTCGTTCGGCCGACCGTCTGCGACGGTTTCCGTTTCCAGCAGTCGTTCGACCTGTTTTTCGAACTCCGCCTCCCCGATTTCGCCGCGCGCGTACCGTTCACGAAGAGTGTTGATCGCGTGGTCTTCGTCCGGACGAGTCGGGGAAGAACGGCTCTGCGTCTGCGTTCTGTGGTTCGAGTCGTACCACTGGGCGGCGGTTCGAGCAGCCGGGAGCACCGCCGAAAATCCGACAACGAAGACTATCCAGAACATCGAATAGCCGAGCAGCAACAGTCCGATTCCGAGGAAGACTATCAGCGTCGGCACCATCCGGTCAACGACAGACGTGAGCGACTGGGGTTCGCTGGAAGCAGTGTGTTCGTTCCAGTCTCTACTCATCATATAATGGATTATACACTCTTGAAAGTAAAGTTACTGCTGTCCCCATCGGTTGCCGAATGCGCATTCGAGTACCACTGATGTCATCTGACAGATATTAACGCAGACGTTCACATCGGAATTACAGATTCCTAACTTCAGAACAGTTAAAACATTAATGTCATATAACTATATGATAGACAATAGTATGGAGATAGCCGAGATGCCAGCGATACGCGTCGAGGGATTGCAAAAGACGTTCGGGGACGATGAGGCTGCCGTAACTGCTATCGACGATATCTCGTTCGAAATCGAGAGCGGAACTGTCGTCGGGATACTCGGCCCGAACGGGGCCGGAAAGACAACGACGATCAAGTCGATGCTCGGGCTGGTACTTCCCGACGCAGGAACCGTCGAAATCACGGGACAAGATGTTCACGAACGGCCGAGCCGCGCGTACAAAAACGTCGGTGCGATACTCGAAGGTGCACGGAACATCTACTGGAAACTCACGGTGCAGGAAAATCTCTCCTTTTTTGCGGGCATCGGCGGAGACGACCCAAGCGAATTATACGACCGACACGAAGCACTGCTGAAACAGTTCGACCTCGACGATTACGCTGACACCCCAGTTAACGACCTTTCCCGGGGGATGAAACAAAAAGCCTCTCTGGCATCGACACTAGCGCGTGACGTTGACGTTGTGTTCATGGACGAACCGACCCTCGGACTCGACATCGAAACGTCACTCGAACTCCGTGCCGAACTCAAGCGACTCGCCGACGAGGACGTAACCATCGTACTCTGTAGTCACGACATGGATGTCATCGAAACGGTCTGTGACAGCGTTTTAATACTCAACAACGGTTCCATCATCGAGTACGACGAGGTGAACGCGTTGCTGGACTTATTCCACACGCGCCAGTACGAAATTACTCTCGAACGTCCGGTTGGCAGTCACGTCCGACAGCAACTTGAACGGGTGATAGACGCGGACATCACGGAGGCGGGTGACCGACTCACCGTTGTGTTCACCGTCGTTGAGGGGGACGAAATATACGACGCGGTCAACATCCTTCAGGACAACGAACAGGACATTCGGGACATCACTTCTGTCGAACCGAACTTGGAGGACGTGTTCCTTCGACTCACCGAAACGGGCCCGAAATCGGATGGGTCAGGCGTCGCACAGGAGGTGAGCAACGTTGGCAACGACTGAGACGGGACAATCGACCGAATCTGCCGACGACGATAGCCCATCCCTGCTGGCACTGGTAAAAGTTGTCTTTTACAAACAGTACGTTCTCTTCGTTCGCTACCCTATCAACACGGCGAGCCTGCTTTTGACGCTCATCACGTTCTTCACGCTGATATTTTTCGGCGGAAGGGCCATTGCAGGCCCTTCGCTGAGCGACTCACTCAACGGAATCATCGTCGGTTTCTTTCTCTTCACGCTCTCGATTACGTCTTACTCGGGACTCGCGTGGAACGTTACGCACGAGGCTCAGTGGGGAACGTTAGAACGGTTGTTCATGTCACCGCACGGGTTTGGAACCATCATGGCCGTGAAATCGGTTGTTAACATCTGTTTCAGTTTCTTCTGGGGTGGTGTGTTACTGGTGTTCATGATGGCGACGACCGGTCGTTGGCTGACCATCGATCCGCTAACGATTGTTCCGTTGTTAGCGCTCACGCTGATGTCTGTCGTCGGTATCGGATTTTTCTTCGCAGGACTCGCACTGGTGTACAAGCGTATCGAAAATCTGTTTCAAATAGTACAATTCGCATTTGTCGGACTGATTGCTGCCCCCGCCGGAGAGGTTGAAGCACTGAAACTGCTCCCAGTCACTCATGGTAGTCATTTGACTCAAAGAGCAATGCAGGACAGTCTCCGACTCTGGGAATTTCAGCCCACTGAAATCGGCCTGCTTGTGGCCACTAGCGTCATCTATCTTGTAATCGGCTACTACAGTTTCTATCGGTCAGGAATCAAAGCGCGCAAGAATGGCTTGCTCGGTCACTACTAACTGTTTGACCGATTTTCCGTCAGCAATTCGTGCCCGTTTAGAAGACCCCCGAGCAAGCCAGTATCAACTTCGTGCCATGCTTGCATTCTTATATTGTCCTGCAACCGTCGAAGAGACGAGTCTAGCTAGTCCCTGGTACACGAACGATGACTTCAAAATCCACTATCGGAAGGTGCATCCGGATCATGCTTGGGAATGTCGATAGGATCGACATCCAAACTCTCACAACACTCGCGACCATTTTCCTCCGCCAACTATAGCCCCAACACCAGGTGACGATGCGTCTTGGCTCGCTGACCATCGTGACGTGTTACGGATCGTCCTTGACGAAGTCGAAGCGCGGACTGCCGAGTTGTGGACGGAGTAGAAATGTTTGACACGCCTACTTTTACTCCAGATAGCGTCAGTGGTACGTTTCTGTCTCTGTATCAAGTGTCCAGTTACATCGGCTGACAGATATTGAACGCCAATTAGTAAAATCAAAATTAGTAAAATCACGATTTAGATAATCACCAACACTATCTACCGCCCTCCTCGAAGTAGTTGTATGACTCGCTCACGCTTCGTCAACCGGGAGCAGGGACTCGACACGCTGCAGTCTCGGTTTTAGAGCGACACTGCCGAATTGCTCGTACTCTATGGCCGCCGCCGTCTCGGTAAGAGTGAAGGCGTGGCTTGCGGTCTCAATGCACTATTTTCTCGCCGGTAGTCGAGGACGAGGCTCTCTTCCTTTGAAAGAGTCGACACTTCACAGAGTACCTCGGTGATGCATCATTGTTCAATAGATATCGCACTGCCGGTGAGCTCGCAGTAGGTTTGCAGGCGCAACCCTTTATTCTTCTTGTTGATCAGTGACTGGATAGAACTCGGTCGTGTGAATAGAGTTTAATTACGCTGTCCGTGTGGCTTTTTGGTATCGGAGCACCGCCAATTCTTTTTGCTTTGCTTCGATCATAACGTCAGCACCTGTACCGAAAGTGCGAATTGGTCCGATAACGTAGTCACTATGGTTCTGTGGCCGAATCGATGGATCGGCCTCGTGGAGGCGTCGAGATTCACTATAGTGGATGATTGGCGTCGTCTCCCACGTGTCGGTTGCGCGAGTGAGCGCTTCACGGCGCGTCAATCCACGGCTCGTGAACTGATGGTGGAGATCGTCGTACGTAATCGGAATTTCTATACAGTCATAAACTGCGTCAACCAGCTCGGGAATACTCCACAGGGATTCGGTATCGTCGTTTTCAACGGTTAGTCGCTTTCGAACTGCCGGTGAGAGTTGCCTGAAGTGGTCACAGAATCGTTTGCTGGTTCTTTCTTTATCACCATAGTGAGCGCCAATATGGATGTTAATAGCGTTGTAGGGTGTTCGCGGCAGTCCCATCGTATCGAGAATAGTACCGTGATTCTCTAAATCTGTTATCGACCGTTTGACGACGGCGTCGTCGTCACTTGCTAGCTTCACGAAGTGATCTGGGTGGAACGTAAGACGGAGATCCTGCTCAAGAGCATGGTCGCCGACCTCTGCAAGGAGCGAACGAACTGTCGTGGCGTTGGGTAGTTCCCCGAGATCATATTGGCTAAACCATGGGAGAAGATCGGATGAAATTCGATAGTAGTAGATGTCATGATCAATATTCCATTCAATGATACGTTTGAGATCGCGGCAGTTCTGCTCGGCGAGTTCGCCAGCATATGTGAGACCACGCTCTTGGAAGGTCGTTTTCCGCATTCCACGGTTCGTTCGCACGCCTTTTTCTCGAAGTGTGATATTCATTGCCGCATAGCCATAGCGTGTCATTAGAGTGATTCAGTACCGGTACTACGTCATCCGCACTACTGGCTTCTTCGGTCAAATCCTTCGACAGCAAAGGTGAGTTATATCCGGTTTCCACTCGTTGCGGATCAAAACGAGTGAAAGAATCAGCGAGCATCTCGAGGACAAAAAACGCACCTAGCAAGATGATCGATTGGACTCTGTTACATCGGAGTGTCACCCGATCGGACACGGCAGACACTACGGTCGGATGGTAAAAGACACCACCGACAAGGAGAGCGTTACAACATTGTAACGCTCATATCGATTTTAGATGGCGCATGGCGGGTTGGTGGCCTGTAGCCTTTATACTGCCAGACCGCTTCCTAAACGACGATTGAACAGATGAAGACCCAATGTGCCCGGCGTGACCTATAAGGAATCTCGAACGCTGTCCGTGGATGACGCCATGGGTGTCGGTGGCCACCACATCGAGATCACGTTCGCACATCCCGACTTAGCCGGATGGATGCGAGCACACGAAGCGAACGCGGAACGAAACGGAGGGCGCTGATTATAGTGTTGTAATCACGGGGTTTGCAGAACCCCCATTCTGGCGGCACCGCCACACGAGATTCACACCGCATTGCCGGTGACACATGGTGGTAGTAATCGGTTGGTTACGGTGGAGTGCGCCTATTTCTGCGAAATGGAGGGGGTCGCTCTCTCGGTCCCCCTTTATACAACGGTATAATCGACTACTCCCGCTAGCGACAGGTGAGGACAGGGTGAATGAGATCGTGCCGACATGGTTCGAGCTGACGAGCCAGTAGTTGAGCGTCACCCACCAGCGACCTGTTAGGAAGGGCATGTTAGAGGGGCAAAGTTCAGCAAATAGTGTCGATTCGTTTCAGCCCATCAAAAGTGGACAGATTCAGTAAAATGAGCGAGCGTCTGTAACAGGCTATTCCGACGAGACGGCACTCAGGCGGTAGGAAACCTCATCCTTCGGCTTCGCCGTGAATCGCTCGCTGTAGTCCGATCATCAACGCGGTGAACGTAATCACAGCGCCCAGCATGAACACCGGATAGTAGAGCCACATACCACCCCCCGAAATGGATCCGACCTGAGGATTAGCCTTCATATAATTATACCAGTGAAACGACTCGAAAGCCCAAACCATCACAACGAGGCCGACAGCGACACCGAGTCCATATTTCGCAAGCGTCGATAGGTCTGTACTCATCAGAGGACAGAAACTATCTTATGATCTGTATTTTCTTGTTTGTATCACTGGAAGCTGGTGTAACTTCGTGCAGAATACGCGTCCTGAATTTAACGCTGGCACCGACGCGAGTCCAGCTATTCAGACCCATAATCGGTGAGTCGAAGCTTTCCCTCGACTTCGTACACATGACCCTTATTGTACAGCCGTTCGATGATATCTTCGGCAGTAGGTCGCTCGAGATCTTCTTTCTCAGCCAGAACAGCATAGGCTTGCTCGTAGGTGAGTTCATCACCGGGTGGGATCGTGCTCGCGAGTGCCTCAAGGGCGTCTTGCGCAAGTGGTGTGAGTGGCGATTCATCAGTAGAGACCATCTGTGTTCGGAGATTCGAGTACAGAACAGGTAAACCCTTGGACGGAGCGAGGGCTATCGACAGCTACTGTAGTACCATAAGGGAAATGAGCAAACAACGTGGACGGATGGGTTGGTCTGGGCACACGAGTCCACATCGCCTGCTAGGTTACGTTGACTGCATATGACGCTTCGTACGTGATGGATAAAGACTTCAGCCAACCAGAGCGGAAGTGAAACTGAAAACATGAGATGATTTGCGGCCCCAACGCTTCCTATCGACAACGCCGACCCGAGAGCGCATCCGCCAAGGCGAACGCTCTTGGGTTAGCATATAATACTAACCAACAATGCCTAACACAATCAAACGGTCTGGCGATGGGCTTGCTCTCCAAGTCACAAAGCCTGCCAGAACCGCTGGGCTCGTTGAAGAAACTGACAACGAGCCCGCCCGCCTAGCAGACATTCGCGTGTTTGCATTCGACGGTCTCCTCCTCGTCGTCGACATCGACCGCATCAGTAACGAGGATATCGTCGAGCTCGCCACGTCAGCCGCTTTAGACACCGTCTCAATTCATCGAGTCGCAAACGCCTCTCTCCAAATCGCAGGCAATGGGTATCAAGTCCAACTTCCGGGTGCTGCAGATGCTGGATTTCACGTCGGTGATCGAGCACCCTGCACACCAGCGCCAAATCTGCTCGTGATTGCAGCAGAAGGATCGGGACGTGTGGCGGCAGATATAGTGACGATTCGGAAAGAACAGGTCTGAAAGGGTTGCGTCGCAGGTTAATATTACATACTAACCCTAGTCCAACCGGTTCCCTTTTATCACCCTTCAATGCACTCTGATCCCACATTTCTCATACCGATTCTTGTATGATCAGCCGGGAGTATACGTATAAAGTTTTTATATTAGTGGCTACTTAGAGTACCTATGGAGAATGAGAGTGTCCATCAAGTGGGGCCAAGAGGAAGTGAAGAAACATCCGGAGCGACAATACAGGTACCTGTACCAGCCAGCAATCCCAATCTCTATCGGCACAAAGCAACGGATGAATTACTTCAATTGTTAGTAGACCGCCCTTTCGAGGAGTATACGATTCGAACGCTTGCGTCGATCGTAGACGTAACACATCGAACCGTCGGAAAAGCAGTCGATGTGCTCGCGTCGAATGACCTCGTCCACATCCAACACAAGGGGAACAAGAAACTTGTCAGTATCAATCGAGAGCGTGTGACGATTCCAGACAATCCGTTGCTCTGTATCCCACAGACAGAATTCCACGCACCGGTACGAACTGCCGTTGAGACACTCGCTAATGAACTCGATGATATGCTCGGCATTCTCGTCTACGGGAGTGTTGCACGGGGTGAAGCGGATCGACAAAGCGATATTGATCTCTGGGTGCTGGTTCGCGAACATCGCGGACGCAACCAACGACGTGCAGCTCAAATCGGTAAAGAACTCGCCTCACAGCAATTCAATGGAGAACGGTACGACTTTCACATTGTGGTTGAATCTCCTGCGTCTGTACCGGCACACACCGGAGACATCGCTGAAACGGTCGTCTCCGGGATCACGCTTTCTGAGACTGGAGAGTTCGAGAAATTCCAATCGATAATGGAGGATCTAGTCGATGAGTGACGATCCAAAGGTGGTTACAGATGTACTCGAAGAGGCGCATCGGTCTTTTGAGCGAGGTGGAACCCCCGAAGAAGGACTTGCCGAGCTCACTGAAGAGGAAGCACAACTCAAGAAGGCATGTCGTCTGATTGCTGCTGCACAGACGCTTCAAGATCAAAATGGGTATCATACAGCCGTCGTCGAACTCGCGTTTGGGGCGATCGAGCGGTCATTTGAATTTTACGCCATCGCGATGAGTGACGATGCGGTTCACGATTTTATGGATCACGAGTACGCGTATTAACGTGCCTTTGAACTGGGAGTGATCAGCGACGATTTGAAACAGGACTTCCAAGCACTGTACAACGAGAACCGAGCGGCGTCGTATTATTCCGGGCGGGCGGTTACCGCTGAGCAGGCAGATGCGATGCTCGAACTTGCGATAACGATACATACGTTCCTCCGGGATCATCCACGAGATCATTTCAACTGTCTCTGTGACCGATGACAGTCAATTACCAGTTAGTCCGGGGTAGAGCACTTGTACAGAAAGAGAGATGCCTTCTTGGAACGCATTGAATGCATTGACTTCTTAGGACGCATTGAACAACGGGAGCGATTGAAAGTCGATTTGATCCTTTAGTGGCTAAGGGGTATAGCACACGCTCAGAGGCTACAAAAGCATCTAGATAATACTAGCGAATGGAGGTCACAGAGGCGAAAGCGTTCAAAGAACGCATTGAACGAGTGGAAGGTAAAGAGAAAATGGAAAGGTGGTCAGACAAAAGGTGGGTCAGAAGGCTAATCGTCAACTGACGAAAGAAAGTTACTAATGAGAGAATCTTGTTCGAGAACGGATTTGACGATGTCGGGTTCTTCAAGGAGACGGTGCTTTGCGTGAACCCCTTGGCCACGCCCACGCCCTCGACGTTCTGATTGAATCACGTTCAGGAAATCATGCTCTTTCAAAATTTCTTGAGTACGGCGTTCAGAGAGCATATCGAGACCAGTACCACGCGCGATTTGCTGGTACCGGCGATAAATTTCCTTCGTGGAGAACTCATCAGCTTGCTTTGATTCGGTAAGATTGGTAAGCGCCAGCAGAATCGTCTTTGCTTGTGTCGGAGCACCAGCGATCAATTCGGCAAATCGGTCGGCTTCCGTCTTTTTCTTTGCTTGGCGAACGTGTTCATCGGTTACGGGCACAGTATCTGATTGAGTAGCGAGACGGCCAGCATTTCGAAGAATGTCGATTGCTTTGCGGGCATCACCGTGTTCCTGGGCTGCAAGAGCCGCGGTTAGTGGAATAACATCGCCTTCAAGGACATCCTCACGGAAGGCGTCACGGCGATTTTCGAGAATATCGACGAGCTGGGTCGCATCGTAGGCAGGAAAAACCAGTTCGTCGCGTGCAAAACTGGATTTGACGCGTTCACCGAGTTCGTCAGCGAAATTGATCTTGTTAGAAATACCGATGATGCCAATATTCGATTCGGAGATTTGCTGATTTTCACCTGCTCGCGAGAGCTTTCGGAGGACTTCGTCGTCCTCGAGGAGGTCGATTTCATCGAGAATGAGAATCGCGACGTCACAGCATGTATCGAGAACATCCCAGAGCCGACGATAATAATCACCGGTTGCAAGCCCCCGCTCAGGAATCGTAATATTGCTCTGTGCTGGATCATTGATCTCACGTCCAATCGTTTTGACGACGCCTGCCTCGGTGTTCTGCTCGCCACAATCGACGTATGCAGCCTTCACCGTGATATCGTCTCGCTGAGCTTCGTCAATGACGCGCTCGGTCACACTTCGCGAAATCAAACTCTTTCCCGTTCCAGTTTCCCCGAAGATGAGAAGATGAGTAGGTTCACGGCCGAAAATAGCAGGGTTGAGCGCTTCTGCAACCTGTTTCATATGCTCATCTCGACCAACGATACGGTCTGACCCGGGTATGTGCTTGATTTTCAAAAGCTCTTCCCGAGCGAAAATAGGATCGTCATACCGGAAGAGTGGGTCACGATCATCTGACTCATCGGATGTCATACGATTGGCTACTACATATCTCTCATTCGTAATAAAGGGCAGGGAAGTCGCGGATGTAAGTCGGTGAAAATTGCCTCTCAAAGCGGTCGAAATCGTTGTTTATATTATTCCGATGAATCGGGTGGTGTCGCGGATGAAGCAGCGGGAGACAACTGGAAGTTTCAGCGTCGGACACCCCTTTCGCGAATGTAATGATGGGAAAACCGGCGATAGAAGGCTCAGACCCATTGGCGGAAAAGAACTTGAGTCAACAAAACAAGCTGAAGCACACACACCACCATCGCGGATGTAACGGATTTAGCAATAGGGGAGGAGGAAGTCTCTACTCACGAAATCAGACAAATAAGAAGAACGGAGAGTGGTCGAAAAAGAGGACCACTCTTCTAAACTGTTGAAATTAACTTAGTGGACTTTACGTCTATAAGCTATAAATGTGTTTCGGGAATGATTCAGAAAACGTATGAAAATTCGGCGAACAGCCGAGGTTGATCAACACTTACATTCGCGGTGGTGGTGTGTCTCCTGTCGATTTGAACAAACAACACACTCTTTTTCCCGTTACATCCGCGACCAAGGTGTGTCTGTACTGGTTCTGGCACTCGTGATCGAGATCCTCTACAGAAAACGCAGCGAGAATGCCTCGGGGTCAAGCCTCTAGGATAAATCGCGTAAGCTTGATTTAGACATGCTCCGTGCGGCTGAGTACCTAGAAGTTGATTTTGACACATTGTATCTGTCGGTCGATACTCCAAATCAATTCGTCTGACATAGATTTATTTTCTATGCGTTCATGGAACGACTTGCGTTCCATGAGCGAAATACAAACCATTGGGATTACAAACCAGAAAGGTGGTGTGGCGAAGTCGACGAACACGATCAATCTCGCGGGTGCGTTAGCATACCGAGGTAACCGAGTGCTTGCGGCAGATCTTGACCCGCAAGGGTATCTCACGAACAAACTCAACTTACGAGACGCATACAAAGCTGATCCTCCCTCGTTGTTCGATGCGATGAAAGAACCGACTGAGCATGACGTCAATGACCTCACTGTCGAGCATGCTGAGTTCGACGTCCTTCCTGGGAACATCGATATGTTCCGCTTAGAGCAGGATCTTATTGCGTCAGGATGGCGACCCCGGGAACGACTTCAGATGCTTTTCGACGATTTGGAGGGTTATGATTTCGTTCTTGTCGATGCTCCCCCAAGTCTCGGCCCAATTAACGACAACGTCCTCCTTGCCTGTGGTGATATCATCGTGCCAGTCGAAGCTGAAGATACATCGATTCTTGCGCTTGACCACCTCCTTACACAGATTGAGACACTAGAGAAACGATACGAAGTCACCGTATCCGAGCGTGGGGTCATTATATCAAACGTCAACTATCCGCTTGACAACGAACAACGAGAAATGATTCAGTGGTTTGAGGATACCTTTGACAATCGCTGTCCGGTATACGAAGTTCGACATCGAGCTGCAATCAAACGCGCGATGAATGCTGGCGGTTCCATTTTCGGGCCAGATGTCGATGAATGTGACATGATTGGGGTCTATGATCGAATTGCGGCAGACCTGGAGGATAACCATGAGTGACCACCGTGACGACGCAACTAACCGGATTGCCGCACGTTTCGATGGGGAAGGGACAGAGAAGAACAACAAGAACGCAAAGAATGCAAAGACTAGTGGGAACGCACAGTCTGCTCAATCCGATGGGAAGGCAGATTCTTCTGGGAACGAAAAGAATGGTGGGAAAGCAAAGAACGTAAAGAAGGATTGGAACGCACGGAGTGTCTATCTATCTGATGACCTTGATCGGAAGGTATCGACTGGATACAAGCGTCTTGATTTGGAACTCGAGATGGAGTTTGGGGAGACGGTCAAGAAAACTCGCCATTTCTACCCACTGGTATTCGAACTTGGATTGGAACGCATGGAAGAATTGGAACTACAGGAACTCATGGAACGCATTGAACGAATGGAACTCTAACCACGGGTGGAATCGCGTTCGTTGAACGACAATTTGCTTTGGAGAGAAACCGATTAGGCAGTATAAAGCTCCTCCAGTTGGCTCAAAACGGTATTAATCCATCTGTCCAACTCCTGCTGTAGCCACTCCATGGTTTCTGCGAGTGGTTGAGCGACGTGTAAGTATTTGACGCCACCACTAGTGATAGTGCGTGGATACCGAGTGACTAAGTCCTGTTCGTATAGCGGTTGCAGTTGCTTCCCAATTGTACTCTGATCACGGTCGAGAATCTCCGCGATTTCAGCAATCGTGCTGTGTGGATAATCGAGAACGGTGAGGTGTGGATAATCGAGAACGGTGAGGTATACACGGAATGCTGCTTTATGCACTCCACAGAGCGTGGCCATCGTCTCCGTGAGTTCCAACTCAGATTCTTCATCCAGTAGCTGTTCGAATCTCGCTACGCGTTCATCTGAGAGTATTGTCCCTCTGCCAACTCATTATCTTCTATCTTCATATGTGAGAGGACTAGTGATCGTTAATAGGTCTTTCTCACACACTCACCCATCCACCCACCAAATCTACCGGCAGGGGAGCCGATGAATATGCTTACCGTGGCCGAAGTTGCATCGGGAGTTCATTTTGTGTCTTCATCGTCATTTCTGGTTCGATCGAAACCTCCTCCTCTTCACCCATCCATTCAAGCGTCCAGTGTTGACCAATCGTCGCTAGCACAAGCGTTGCTTCCAAAGTCGCAATTTCTCGCCCGATACACGTCCGACGTCTCCCACCAAACGGAATAAATGCATAATCTGGGAGTTCGTCCTCAAATTCTCCTGTCCACCGACCTGGACGGAATGACGACGGATCGTCGTAGAATCGCTCATCACGATGTATCGCCAGAAGTGGAAGGTGGACTTGTGTATCAGCTGGAACCTGATATCCATCGACGTTCACGTCTCGCGTTGTTTGGCGAGGGATTGTGTGTACCGGCGGGTACATGCGAAGTGTCTCGGTCACAATCTGCCGTGTCAGTTCTAAGTCAGTGATGTCCGCATGCGTCGGTGGCTCACCGTCTAGTACCGCATCGAGTTCTTCATGAAACGCCTGTTGGATCTCGGGATTTTGGGCCAATGCGTACCAAGCAAACCCAAGAGCGGCCGCAGTCGTTTCATAGCCTGCAAAGAGCATCGTGAGTAGCTGTCCTTCGACTTCCTCGGTACTCAGATGATCTTGACCGCTCGCTTCACGTGCCTCTGCAAGTTTTGATAAGAGTGTTTCTTGATGAAGGCTGTCTGGCTTTGACTTCTCACCATGTTCGGTAAGCAGTCTGCGAATTTCCGATCGAAGTTGTTCCTTTGACTCGGAAAAGTGGCGGCGTGATGGCGTCGGGACCCAATTTGGTAGCAACCAGGACGTTGGTGCGAACCAGCTATTGAGACCATCCGATGCGGCTCGAAGTTCATTACCCTCTCCTGGTGCTAGCTCGCGGCCGAAGAGTGTCGCAAAGAGAATTTCGAGGGTGAGATTTTGCATCTCTGATTCGATATCGCATGTTTCGCCTGGTGACCACGTCTCGAGACGACGCTGTGTTGCCTCAACCATGTAGTCTCCGTAGCCAGCAACCTGTTTTCGATGAAACAGTGGTTGGAGAATGTTCCGCTGTCGGCGCCATTGATCGCCCTCGACGGTTTATTTGTTATTTGCGTGGATCCCTGTTCTGTCGTAGGGATGTCTCCCTGCTCAACTGGACAGTTATTCGACCCACGTGGCATCGTAACAACTAGCGGGTCGCGTCCACTGGCGGAGTAGACCACGTCTCTATGCGCAGTCCAGCGGTCATATCGGTCGGTCGTCACCGAAACTGGTGACGAGGGAAACATCTGTGCTCCGACCGTCGTCCACGACCGCTGTGCGACGATCGCGCAGTTCGGTGCCGACCCACCCTGCTGTAACCACTGATACAGTGGCGTGTATCGCGCACTCGTTCGATTCGGATAGTACCTCGACGACATGATGACGATATGGCCGTCGCCGAGCCAACTGTCGTCGATGTGATTCGATGCGAACGACCCTGTGGAGAGCTCCGAGGGCGTCACCGTGGGCTGTGCGGATGTCGCGTGTAATCCTGCGAACGCGAACGGCGCGCTGACGACCACGCAGAGGATGACGAGTGGAACGACCGACCGCCGTACCACCGACTGCGACGACCGATATCGATAACCGATGTCCACTGCCGCGATGGCAGCGAGGACGCCCAGTGCGAAGTGTCCAAATATCTGCCCCCGAACGGCGAGAGCTTCGTATTCGTGAGTCAGGTTGCCGGTCATTGAGAAGCCAATCAGGGCAAGCGGCCCGGAGAGAAGTCCGACGATCACGACCGAGAGGCCGTGGTCGCGTGAGAGTTTCGGAAGTCCCCACGCCGCAACGAGACCGACGAGCGCCACCGGAAGCAGGAATGCCAACTGGAGGAGCGCCGTCGAGGCCGTTCCGGGGAATATCGGGTAGAAGTGGTTGGCAACCAGCAGTCCGACGACGCCGCCGACGACGCAGACCGGAATGAGTCGCTGGACGACACTGCCAGCGGATGGGAGCCAGAGTGCGAGAGTGGCGAGAAGTATCACCCATGCCAGAAAGAGGCCGGGGAGCGCTGTGATGTAACTCGCTTCGGCGAGTCCGGCCGTCTGGTAGTAGTACAGCATAAATCCCCAGAAGAAGAGGAGAACCGTCGAGCCGAAGACGACGCGTCGCCGCGTCGCCGCGGTTCCGAGCGACCGGACGAAGATGGCGAACAAAACGAGCGCGGCGACCATTGAACCGAGATTGTGCGTGAGTGGAAGCGCGACGACGAACGCGACCGTGAGCGCCATCCACGCCGGACGCTCGGTTCGGAGCGCGCGATAGAACGAGAGCGCCAACAGCACGACGAACGCGTGGCCGAGCATTTCACTGCTGACGGCAGCCGACCGACCGAGGTAGACGCCCTCGACGGCGAGTATCAGTCCAGCGAGGACGGCTGCAACTCGAGTGTGCGACCGCCTCCATCCGAGTTGGTCACAGATGTGGTACACAAATACCATTGCGGCGAGTGCCGGGACGGTTCCGACGATGGCGACGAGAAACTGTGCGATTGCGAGCGGTTCGACGCCGGTCACTTGGCTGACCGCGGTAAGATACGCGGTGAAGACGTATTCGTCAGGGTTGAGATGTGGGCCGGTTGCGGCGAAGTCGCCGGTCGCGCTCGTCATCCGGGCGAGCGCGGTGAAGTGGAACCCATCGACGTTGTACGGCAGTGGCGTCCAGTGGAGGGGCAGGAGTCGCATCGCCACACTCACGAGGCAGACGGCCAGCACTGCGAGGGCGGTTTCACGGCGATTACTCATCCGGACCACCCCGCGACTCTTCTGGACGGCGCGTCTGTGGCGGCCGGTCGGAGAGGAGCGAATCGGGCGATGCCCTAATGAGCGCACCGGTGACGAGTGCCGCGCTGAGGCACATCACGCCCACCCCTGCCGCGACGACACCAATGGCCACGCGAGGGGTGACCGACGGCGTGATTCGAACGCCGTACAGGATGAGCAGTCCCGCCTCTGCTAAAAGTGAAACCGCGACCATGGCCACTGCGAACGCGATGACGGTTGCGACGACCCCGACGATCAGTGCGTCGGTGAGGACGTGCGCAACGATTTTGACCGGGGACGCGCCCGTCGCGCGGTAGACGCCGACGACGCGGCGACGAGAGTGGATGGTGTACGCGATCGTCGCCGTGGTGCTTCCGACCGTCATTAGTCCCGCCAGACAGACGAACACGCCGACGAGGAGGTCGAGATCACCGAACGCGGTCGATATGGCGCGACTGATGCCGGTACTGCCGGTTTCGCCGCTGGTGGCGAGTGCGCTGACGATTCGGTCGTCACCGACGACGCGATAGGTCGTCTCATCGAAGGTTCGTCCGTTGACCGTCGCGCGGACAGGGTGCGAACCGGGTGCGGCCGGGTTGAGTTCGGTACTGACCGTCGTTTGCTGCCCCGGTGCCAACTGAACCCGGTGGCTGTACTCGTCGGTGCCAGTAATTGTGACCGTCCGCGACAGCGTCTCGTTCCACGGATTTGTGACTTCAAGTAGCGCCGTCGGCCGCCCGAGGAGCGTTGCTCGGCGCGGCTGAACCCGGAGTTGACCGACGACCGACCGAGTCGCGGACGGGGAGACGCGAACCGTCTCCATCGCTGTCCCGTTTCCGGCCGTGGCGCGAATTGTCGCGTTCCCCGATTCGCCGAGTTGGACTCTCGCGGTTCCGTTCGCCTCCGTCGTCGTCTCGTTGTCGCCGACTGAGACAGTTGCGTTTCGCACCGGGTTTCCGGAAACGTCCGTAACGCGGACGAGGGGCGCACTGTTCGGAGGTGTGCGCTCGGGAATGCCGTGGAGTTCTACAGTGTCGTGCGGGACGATGCGCACGGTTCGCGTCCGGTTAGCGACGACGACCTGCTGGCGTCCGAGTCGCGTCGCTCGAAGCCGGACGACCACCGTGCGACGTTCGCCCCCGTCGAGTGAAACCGACCGTGTACGTCGACGGTCGCCAACCTGCACCGATACGCGACGATTCGTCTGCTCCGAGCCGAGATTCTGTAGCTGGACACGAACCGGAATCGCCGCCCCATTGGAAACGTGCGCTGGCACGGAAACCCCGACGATGGCACTGCTCTTCCCGGTTGCCTCGATGCGAGAGTCCGTCCGTACCATTTGAACCATGCCCGAATCGACGCGCGCCAGATGGCGTGCCGTCGGGAGAGAGACGAGCAGTTGGTCGTCGAACGGTCCCGGTGCGGCGTACGTACCGACTATCGTTACACGGTCGAAGCCGGCCTTCGTGCTTCCGCCGAGCGTCACGGAGTCGTTCAGCGAGAGGTCGTGTGTTTGTGTAAGGTCGGCTCCGGCAACAGCTTCGTTGGGACCGTTCGGCCGCCGACCGTTGACGAGTCTCGTGTCCGATACGCGAGAGAACGACGCGAAGCGTACGCCTCGAATCACCATCGGTTCCCCGTCATGGACGCCGAAGGCGAGGATTTCTGGACTTGCCGTCATCCCACGGTCTTCGAGCGTGTCCGCGTACCCCGTCGGGACGCGGCTAGCGATTAGGTGGTTCGCATTCGAATCTGTAATCGTCGTCCCGCTGGTTTGAACAAGTGGCGAAACGACGCCCGTAATCGACGCGATGAGGACGACGACGGTTACGAACGCCGCGAGCGGTACGACGCTCGGAACGAGAGTTCGCCAGTCGAGCAGAGTCAATCGATGCACTCTGCCGAGAACGTCGCCGACGGCGGAACCCCAGCGTGAAGACTTCTGTCGCGGTGCATCCGATGTCGGCGAGCGGCGCGTAACGTGCCACGCGGCCAAGACGCCCGCGGCCGAGCCAATCGCAACGATGACGGCGTACAGCGGCAGGAGAATCGTCGCGGCGCGCTCGGTCACGCGAATCGTTAGTGAGGTCGGAACGCCCAGATAGATGGCTGTATTAACGACGACGTTCGTCAAGACGACGCCGACGGCGTATCCGAGCGCGGTTCCGACGGCTGTGAGAGCGCCTGCCCGAATTCCATATAGACGTAGCAACGTTCCGGGGACACCGCCGGTCGCGCGAACGACGCAAATCGTTCGTCGTCTGTCGCGGGTGTGCATTCGCGTGACGCCGTACACCGTGATGCCGACGAGGACGCTGGTTCCGACCGCCGTCATCCCCAAGACCGTGATGACTTGCTGAATTCCGGTGAGGAAGAACGGAAGCGCCGACCGGAGCGGCGTCCTACCGTCGGCGGTCGGTTCCACTGCGTGCGGCGTTGTATCGATGACGAAGACGCCGGTATGGCCAAGTCGGTTCACGACCGACTCGTCAGCGACGTACCAGTACGGCGGCAGGATACTGTCCGATTCACCACGCGGACTGACGCGAACCGTTTGAGACGCGTTTTCACCGTCGAGGTTCCGTGTCATCGCCGACCCGACCTCGCCGTTAGTCAAGTCGGAATCGGGCGGGCACGGAACCGAGTAGTCGGTCTTTTCACGGAACTCGCGGGCTTGCTCGCACGGGACGCCAGCGACCACTGCCGACGTTCCGTTCGGCTCCGTCACTGACGCCACGGGGACGACGAGCGCGTCGTCGTCCGCGGCGGCGCGGCCCTCGGCCATCGTCTCGTAGTAGGTGGCTTGCCCGCCAGCGTCGTACTCCTCGGCGAGCGTTGTCGTCTGGGTACCCGCGGCCAGCACGACCAGCGTCGCGCCGGTGAGGAACGCGACGGTCACGACGACGACGAAGATCGCAAGCGCATCGCGCCTTGACCACCGCGTCAGCAGTAGACGTTGGTATCCCACGGCTTACGCTCGCTCCTGCTGGCGGTGTCCCGATTTGTTCGACGGCGTGACCCACAGATGCGTTTCCTGTTCTGCGTTCTGCATCGTCGGCGTTGATGGCACGTCGCCCTCGTAGAGCAGGAACGCGAGTCGGTGATTCCGTCCGGTGACGGAAGACGGAACCGAGTAGTCGAGTCGCGTTCGTTCGCCGTCGACGAGGGACGTGTGCAATCGGTCGAGGGACGTTCGGTTTCGGACTGTCGTCGGGTCGTCTGCCGCGACCTGCTGTTGTTGGACGACGACGGTGTACTGGACGCGACGGTTCTCGTGGTTCTCGATGCCGACGAACAGTCGCCGTGAACCGTCGCCCGCCGCGACCGTCTGTCCGTCTGCCGGGCCTGCCGCCGACCCGTTTGCGTCAAGGAGCGACAGTTCCGTATACGACTCCGTCTCGTCGAGCCCGGCGAGCGCGAAGCCAATACTTCCGACCGACGCGAGGATGAGGACGACGAGGACGACGTTTAAGCGTCGGTCGAGACGCGTTCCCGAATCCGGCTCAGGACGCCGGATACCCGCTACCCAATCGCGCGGCGAGAACCAACCAGATTCGTCTTCTGAGCGGTCGGCGACCCTTCGACGTCGAACTGCGGCGATTGCTGCGGCGATGACGGTGCAGGTGCTCACTGCGACCGCTACCGGGGTCGCCCAGATACCGATCCCGACCTGCGTCAGTGCCAGCGCAATGCCCGCGACGACGAGAACGCTGGTTCCGACGGCGAACACGAACCGTTCCAATCCGCCCAATTGCTCTTCGACGACATCACGTCGGAGAGTAGTTCCACCACCGTCCGTCGGAAACAGGGCCGCGACGACGGCGTAGCCAGGCAAAAAGCAGAGCAGTGGAAGCGTCACGAGGGGCCGAATTGGCTCTTCGCGCAGTAGCGGCGTGAATGGTGCGACGACCGCGAGAACAGAAAACCCGCACACGAAAAGTAGGTCGATGGACGAACCGGCGGCTTGGCGCAGACGAGAGGCGGGGCTCATTCCGTTGGGTCGACGCTCGCCACGATAATGTGTATTGTGGATGATTTGACATATTGTTATCCGTCAAGAAGAGAAATGATTAGCGGCCGACAAACTTTTTTCGACGGTGTCAAGCTACGGATTTAATCGGCTACCGGCGTGAACCGTCGCCCGTCGGACTTCCTGTTATTCGACCGTCCGTAGGGTTCCGTCCTCGATTCGAACCACTTGCTCGAACAGACTGCGCAGTTGCGGGTCGTGACTTATCGTCACGAGCGCGGTTTCGGTGGTGGCGCGTAGTTCCAAAACGAGGTCGAGCACCTGTTCGGTCGTCTTCGGATCGAGTTGTCCCGTCGGTTCGTCTGCCAGCAACACCCCCGGCCGATTCGCCAGCGCCCGGGCGGTTGCGACGCGTTGTTTCTCGCCGCCCGAAAGCGTCGCCGGATACTGCTCTTTAACAGCGCCGAGTTCGAGGCTCTCGAACAGCGTTTCGAGCCATTCCTCGTCGCGCTCACCCGCGTGGTCTTGCGGGAGTGCGGCGTTTTCCCATGCCGTGAGGTCAGCGATGAGCTGGAAATCCTGAAAGATGAAGCCGATGTGTTCCCGCCGAAGGTGGGCGCGCCGCCGCTCCGAGAGCTGCTGAGCGTCCGTTCCGTTCACACGAACCGTCCCCTGCGACGGCGTCGCCAGTAGCCCTAGGAGGTTGAATAGGGTCGTCTTCCCCGCGCCGCTCGATCCCTGTACGAGGATTTTGGCGTCCTCCGGCACGCGAAGCGAGACGTCGCGCAAGATTTCGGTCTCGCCTCGGGTCACGCCGACGGCGTCCGCTTCGAGTATCGTCTCGGTCATTCGAAACGGTGTGCGACCCGTGGGTACAAATGTGATGCGGCGATTTGTTTCTCGAGAAACCACACGTGTAATCATGGGTCGGCCGGATCGGCGAGGAGAAACGGAATCGTCACCACCAGCGCGCTGACGGTAGCGAGAAGGAACGATCCGAGGGCTACCGTAGCGAGTATCCGAACCGATGCCGTAATCGACAACTGAACGCCGAACACGGTCGAGAGACCGAGCGCTTCGAGCGCCAGTCCGACAAGGAGGGCCGCCACGATTCCGACGACAATAGACACGACCGCAATCCGCCACACGTCGGCGAGGACGAGACAGAGTATCTGTCGCCGAGTGGCACCGGTGGCGCGATGAATCGCCACGGCCCGCCGTCTCGCGTGGACGCTCTGTGCGAACGTCGCCGCCGTGCTTCCGACCGTGGTCAGACCGGCGAGAACCGCCATCGAAACGAGCAACGTCTGTAGGTCGCCAAACACGCTCCGAACGGCGTGCCCGATTCCCGATCCCTTCGAGAAGTCGCTGTCGCGGGCGATGGTCGAGTAGACGCGTTCGTCGCCGATAATGCGATACTGGTCTGTGGCGAGAGCATCGCCGTCTGAAACGAGACGGACGGCATGTTTGCCGGGTGGAAGCTTGCCAGACTGCGAGTCAGACGCGAGTTCGACCGTCGTCGATTCGATTTGGTGCGGAGGGAGCGTCACGGTTCGCGTTACGGTCTTCCCCGACGTGACGACGGAAACCCGTCTCGTCAGCGTTCTCTCCCATGGATTGACGAGCGTCACGTCGGCGGTCGGACGAGCGTACACACTGGCGGGATTCGGCGTCACGCGAACCTGTCCGCCGAACGGGAGTGACGTCCCCGACTCGACCGAAACGTGCGTTGTGTTCGCTCGCTTCCCCTTCGAAGCGGTCAGCGTGTAATTCCCTGTCCGGTTCGGGAGCCCGACGGTTGCGACGCCGTCCTCGTTCGTTGTCCGCGTTGTTCCCGCGAGTTCGACGGTCGCACCTGCCACCGGTTTGCCGTTCTGTGTTACCACAGGGACGAGCATCTGCGCTCCCGGTGGCCCGCGATTCGGCACGGTGTCGAGCGACAGCGGCGGCTGGCGATAGACGGTGATTCGCTTCGCCCGCGACCCGATGCGGAGCATGTGGTTCCCCGGTTTTTCGACGGTGAGGTTTAGCGTCACGCTCGAACTCCCGCCCGCCGCCGGCGACGCGACGAAGGACTTCGATTCCCCGGCGAGGCGGACGGTGAACTGCCGTTTCTCGGCGCTGTCCTCGAAGTTGTGAACGTCTAATCGCACGGTGAACGGATCGCCGACCGATGCGGCCGACGGCGCGTCCACGCCGGTCACGCCGATGCCAGTATCGCCGCCGGTGAGGTTCGGCGTGCCGCCTGAAGTTCTGATGAACTGAACGGTTCCCGGATTCGTCGAGAGGTCGTGTGCGGTCGAGAGCGGAATGACCAACTGGTCGTCGAGGACGCCCGGTGCCTCGAACGTACCGACGATGCGAACCCGGGTGGTTGCGGGCGACGACGCGCCGCCTAGTGTGACCGAGTCGCCAATGCCGATGTCGAGCGTCCGTGCGAGGTCGCGGCCAACGACCGCATCGTACTTGGTACGCGGGGCGTGCCCGGTGACGAGTCGTGCGTCGGAGACGGCGCGGAACGAGGAGAAGTTCCCCCCGCGTACCAAGTATGGCTGTCCATCTCGAAGCTGTGGAACGATAATTTCCGGACTCGCCGCGAGTCCCTGCGAGCGGAGCGCCGACGCGTAGTCGGCGTCGATTCGACTCGCCATCGGATAGGGAGCGTCCGATTCGGAAACGGTTCCGCTCGAAGGGGTAGCAAGCGGCGTCAATGCGGTCGCCAGCGACCCCGAGAGGAGGATAATGAGTGCGAACACGGCCAAGGTGGTCGCGGTCGGAACGAGTGCCCGCCACCGCAACAGCGCCGTGCCGGAACGCGCTCGGAACGACCCAGAATCAGCGGTACGTCGTGATTTCGGCGAATGAATCGTTGTCAGCGATGCGGGCGATTTCGACACCGCTGGCCACGCGGCCAGAATGCCAGCTAACAGGCCGACGACTGTGACGCAGACGAACATCGGGAGTAAAACCATGAGTGACATGGTCGTGACGTGCGGCGCGAGCGAGAGCGGGACGCCTGCGTAGACCGCGACGTTGACGGCGAGGCGCGTGACGATGACGCCGCCCGCGTACCCGAGCAAGACGCCCGTGAAGGTGAGCAACCCCGCTCGAGCGCTGAACAGGGTAAGAACCTGTCTCGGCGTGCCGCCGGTCGTACGGACGACGCGGATGGCCGTTGTCCGCTCGCGAACGCTCATCCGCGTCACGTTGTAGAGGACGACGAGGACGAGAACACCCGCGAGTATCGTCACCCCGGTCAACACCCGAAGCACCTCCCGGACACCTGCGAGGAAGTACAGGAACAGCGAGGGAGTCGCAGTGCCGTCGTCTCCGAGCCGGTCAAACCCGTTTCCGGATGCACGCTCGATGACGAATGCACCCGAACCGCCCGTGTCGCGGACAGTTGATGGGGTGCCGACGTACCACGAGCGGGGGAATGCTGAGTCGCCGGTGTAGGGCGACACGCGAAGACGAACGCTCCCGTCGTCGGTTTCGAACCGATGCGTCGTCGGCTGCTCCACTGCCCCCTTGACCCCCGTCTCGGGCGGCGGCGGGAGACGGGCCGTCCGCCACGCGACAGAGTAGTTAGAGAGTACCCTCGGCGCGTCCGGTGGAACCCCGATTAGGAGGTGGTCGGTACCGTTTCGCGAGTCAGTCGCAGTCGGGAGCAGAATGGAGGATTGGCTCGTGTGGTTCCGTGCAGTCGCGACCGAGTCGAAGTGTCTCACCGTCATTGAGTCCGAAAACTGGTTCGAAACCGATTCGGCCTCGGTGCCGACGGAGAGCAACAGCAACGTGGTGCCGACGAGAAGTGCGACGACAACGGCGACGACGAGAATCGTGAGACGGTCGCGCCGCGACCATCGTGTGAGCAAGGGTCGGCGGTAGGTTCGCGTCATAGGAGACGACTGACTCCTATCGCTACGCGTTCCGAGATGACCATATTGCACCGAGTACGCCGTTCGAAGTCATTACGCCGGATGAAGCGAGCGTCGTCGGAACGCGGTGTGGGCTGCTGCTGCTCGTTCGGCGACGAGTCGCGACAGAGGTGTCGCGTCGAGCGCAACCGAACGCCGCCACGATGCTCGTTCGGTGTCACTTGACGGTGACACTCTTGGCGAGATTTCGCGGTTTGTCGATGGAACGTCCGAGATACCGGGCCGTGTAGTACGCGAGCAGTTGGTACTGCACGTTCACGAGTATCGGCGCGAGCATTCGATGCGTCTCCGGTACCCGAAGCGCTACGTCCGCAAAGCGTTCGATGGACGTCGTTCCGTCCGTGACCGCGACGACGGGCGCGCCGCGCGCGCTCACCTCTTTCGCGTTGGAAATCGTCTTCTGAACCGTCTCGTCGTCTCCGATGGCCGAGACGAAAACGGGCGTCTCCTCGGTCACCAACGCCAACGGTCCGTGTTTGAGTTCGCCCGCGGCGAATCCCTCGGCGTGTTCGTAGGTGATCTCTTTCATCTTCAGCGCACCCTCCAGCGCGACGGGGTACTGCAATCCGCGTCCGATGAAAAAGTACCCCGAACTGTTCGCAAGACGGCGAGCCGTGGGCATCGCGTTGGTTGTATCGAGAACTTGTTGAATCTGTCCCGACAGCTCGTTGAGCGCTGAAAGCAGGCGATCGGCATTGCCGATTCCGCTCTCCAACGACGTCTGGTGGGCCAACAGCGTGAGCATGACGAGTTGGCTCGCGAACGTTTTGGTCGCGGCGACGCTTATCTCCGGCCCCGATCGGATGTAGAGCACATCGTCGCACTCCCGGGCTGCCGTGCTTCCGACGACGTTCGTCAGTGCGAGCGTCTGTGCATCCCGCTCGTCGGCCGCTCGGAGGGCGGCGAGCGTGTCCGCCGTCTCGCCGCTCTGTGTGACGCCGACAACGAGCGTCGAATCTCGAATCGGGGGCGGTGCCGTCGCGTACTCGCTCGCCAGAAACGCCTGCGCCGGAACCCCTCGTTCTCGCAGGAGCCGTGCTCCGTAGAGCGCCGCGTGATAGCTGGTTCCGCACGCGACGAAGTGAATCGGGCCGAGATGGTCGTCGTTGAAAACGTCCGCCGTAACGAACTGGCCCGTAGTCGAACGGTCACGGAGACACTCCCGGAGTGCGGCCGGTTGCTCGTGGATTTCCTTCAGCATGTAGTGGTCGTGCTCCCCTTTTGCGACCGCTTCTGCGTCCCACTCGATAGTGGTCTGCGTTTTCGACTGCCGTTCGTCGTTCTCATCCACGATTTCGTGTCCGTCGGTCGAGAGAAACGCGAACTCGCCGTCGTCCATATGAACGACGCTGTCTGTACGGTCTACCAGCGCGGTGATGTCGCTCGCCACGTACGTCGCATCGTCGCCGACGCCGAGGACGAGCGAGGAGCCTTGTCGAGCGGCCATCACTTCGTCGTGGCCCTCGAACACCGCCGCGATAGCGTAGCTCCCCTCCAGTTTCTCGACCGCTTCGTAGAACGCGGTTCTCGGCGACGAACCGGCGTCGAGTTCGTGGCCGATGATATGTGGAACAACCTCCGTGTCCGTATCGCTCTCGAACTCGTGGCCAAGCGACTGGAGTTCGGTGCGGAGTGACTGATAGTTCTCGATGATACCGTTGTGGACGACGGCGACCCGACTTGAACAGTCCGTGTGCGGATGTGCGTTCTCGTCCGACGGCCGCCCGTGCGTACTCCACCGAGTGTGTCCGATTCCGGAGATACCGTCGAGTTCTGGTTCCGACTCGATCCGCTGGACGAGTTCGTTGAGTTCGCCCTCGCGCTTGACGACTCGTACGCCCGAGTTGGCGACGGCGATTCCTGCCGAGTCATAGCCGCGATACTCCAGTTTCGACAGCCCCGACAGGAGCGTTGGCACGATGTCGTCTCTGTCGATGCAGCCGATGATGCCACACATGGCCTATTCAGTTCCCCCTGCTGGCAGTGTACGAAGTTTCGCTCGCCGCTCCGAATTTATTGTTCCGAGCTGTTTGCGTTTTTCCGTCTCTCGGTGTTCGGTGGCGTCCCCACCTACTCTGTAATCGGCAGACTTTCTGACGTGGCCGAACTATCATGGATGACACCCCTTTGCTATGCCGGTACCCGTCTTTGTTATTTAGTGAATTCTTTTACTCTAATATAGACCGTTGGTAGATCTTTGAAAAAAAGTATAGGACACCAATATGTCTACTCAGGGGGTGTAACCGTAACCTGGATATAAAGATACGGCAGAAGCCGCAAGAACGATTCGCCAAAAAGGCATTCTCGGTTCCACTGCCCGGCTCAGAATCAAGAATTGCATAACTTATAATGATGCGATGGCGCGATTAAACGTCGTTTAAATCGTTGTGTCTCTCGGAAATTGAATTCATCGGTTGAAATTCCCGACTAGAGACTAGTTGAGAAGTCTGAATTTCAGTAATTCCTATTGTTGGCTCGTCGTCCTTGTATTTACACCAGTAAGATGAGGTTTGCTAGTCTGCGTCGGATTTCGACCGCAATCGACCGAATCCTATCGAAATAAACAATCATCTCCGCCGACAGATTTGTAAAGGACATCGTTGCATGACTGATGATGACTGTAGCGCGCTTGCGTCTCGGGTCGCGGGATGCAGGGAAAAGAATACCCACATTTAATCGAAGCAGACGACGGCAGCGGACGACATTCGCAGGACTGTCGCCTCCAGACGCCGAGGGCCGACAGTGACCGGATTCGACTCGGTTCGGACACCAGTCGTTTTCCTGTTTGTTCTCTCGACGCTGGTATTCGTGACGATGAGTGTCGGAAGCGTCGTCTCGACCACCGATTTCAGCGGCTACAACCCCACGTGGGACGGAACGTCCACCCTTCGCGGGTGGGGGGACGAGGACGGCACGAAGTCGAACGTCGTCCTCGAACCGGCGACGTATCGCTCGATTCCGGCGAACGACACCGTCGTGTTCGTCATCGCTCCGGACGCGTCACAGAGCGACTCCTCGGCGCTACGGCAGTTCGTCCATCGCGGTGGTACCGTCGTTGTGATGGACGACCGCGGAAACGGAAGCAACCAACTGCTCGCATCGCTCGGAGCTGACGCCCGCATCGACGGCACCACGCTTCGGGACGAACGATATAACTACCACTCACCAGCCATGCCAATCGCACAAAACGTCTCCGACCATCCGCTCACCGCGAACATTGAGCGGTTGACCTTCAACTACGGAACCGCCGTCGAACCGAACGATGCCACGCCCCTCGTCTCGACGTCGAATTTTAGCTATCTCGACGCGAACTCGAATCACTCGCTGGACGGGAACGAACAACTCGACAGCTATCCGGTGGCGACGGTCGAGAACGTCAGTGACGGCCGCGTCGTCGTCGTGGGCGACCCCAGCATGGCGGTCAATTCGATGCTGTCCAGTCCGGGGAACGAACAGTTCCTCCGTGGACTGATAACCGCCCACGACCGCGTCTTCTTCGACGAAACCTACGCCAAGGAACCGCCGCCACTCGCGCTCGCCCTCATCGTCGTCCGCCGGTCGCTCGCTGTACAACTCGCGGTCGTCGGCGCGCTTGCCGCTGTCGTCTTCGGGGCTCGCCATACCGAGACGGTTTCGGCGGCAACCTGTCGGTTTGCGGAGCGAGTCGGTTTCACGACCGACGACGCGACCGTTTCGATAGACGACGACGCGATAGTGACCGCCATCAAACGCCGGTATCCGTCGTGGTCACGGAGCCGCATCGAACGCATCGTCGATGATGTGCGTTCCGGACGCAAGGACGGTGAAACCGATGACTGACGCCGAAACGCTGTACCAATTGATTCGAGATGAAATCAGCCACGTGCTTATCGGGAAGGAGTCGCTCATCGAACATCTCACCGTCTCCTTATTGACCGACGGACACGTCCTGCTCGAAGGTGTTCCCGGAATCGCAAAGACGACCGTCGCGAACCTCTTCGCACAGGCGACCGGTCTCTCGCACAACCGCATCCAGATGACGCCCGACCTCCTTCCGGCCGACGTGACCGGGACGCGCGTCTACCGAGAGAACACCGGGGAATTCACGCTCCAAAAGGGGTCTATCTTCGCCAACCTCGTCGTCGCCGATGAAGTCAACCGCGCGACGCCGAAGACCCAGAGCGCGTTCCTCGAAGCGATGGAGGAAAACGGTGTCACCATTGACGGCAAGACGCTCGACCTCCCCGACCCATTCATGGTTATCGCCACGCAGAACCCCATCGACATGGAAGGAACGTATCAGCTACCCGAGGCACAACGAGACCGATTTCAACAGAAGGTCATCGTCGAACTGCCAACTGAGTCCGAGGAGGGGGAACTTCTCGACCGAATCGACGAGAATCCGAATCTCAGTTCGGACGACATCGAGCAGGTCGCCACGACTGAGATGATAAACAAGGCACGGCGTGAGGTTACAACGGTCTACGTCGCACCAGCCGTGAAGTCGTATATTCTCCGCCTTGTCGAAGCAGCGCGGATGCACGAAGCGGTCGAGTATGGCGGCTCTCCCCGTGCCTCCATCGCGTTCCTGCAGACGGCAAAGGCACGAGCGTCGATTCACGGTCGCTCCTACGTGCTTCCCGACGACGTGAAGTTCCATCTCCGTTCGATTCTCACTCATCGATTGGTTCTCGACGCCGACGCGGAGTTGCGTGAAACGTCGGTAGACGACGTACTCACTGCTATCGAAGAAACGACGGAGTCGCCGGGAACGACGGCGGACGAACTGACGCCAATCCCGGACGGCGACGGCGGGGACGAGTGGGGCTGATTATGCACCCCATCGGTAGTTGACCGCCGCGTCGGCGCGGTCGGCCGACTCGACGCTCTCGATACAAACCGGTTCGTCGAGCCTAGCCGCGAGTCCGACTGCAAAGAACGAGACGACGGGATGGTCGAACTGCGTCAGGTCGCCGTACACCGGTTCGGAGACGCCGACGGTGAGGCTGTTCGACTTGGTGTCGAGTGTGAAAGACACCGCATCGACGATGCCGAGTGTTTCGGCCGCCTCCGACAGCTGTTCCGCGAGGTCGGTCGGCGTTTCGCCGAGGTCGCTGGACACTGACTTCCGAAACGCGTTGAGGAGTGGGACGCCGCTCGGTTGCAACGCCACGCCGTGTGCGTTTGTCTCGTTCGAAATCACGAGAAGCGACTCGGTTTGCGGACGCGATGGACTTTCGTCGGTTTCCCGCGTGACGAATAGCACGACCGACGACGTGCCCGGTTCGTCCGTTGGGTAGTATCTCGACTTGCCGTCCAACCCTAATTCCGCGACGAGCGCGGACTCGTTGGCCGCGAGCGTATCGTAGACAGCCTCGCTGATGTTCACGGGGAGAACGCGCGTCGGTTCGAGGTAATAGACCAACGTCGCGGTGAACAGTCCGGTCGCACCGAGAACGAGTAGAATCGTCCGAACGGAGAGGAGGAGTACCGCACCGAGAACCGCGACGACGCCGACGACCGCCAGACCGACTGCGGCGTTCCGATTCCTGACCCGTCGGGCGCGAGCGTACTCGCGGCGAAGCTTCGCATTCTCTTCCCGAAGCGTCTCGACTTCAGCCGCCATTTGGACTTGCTCGTTCGGAACCGACTCGAAACTCTCGGTCGAATCCGAGTGGGTCGTATCGCTACTCATTGCACGCCACCTCGAATCAACACGCGACCGTATCGGGTAAACGCCGTGGCCGCGACGGCGGCAACCGCGACGACGGTCGCCGCGACGACTATCGTCCCGAACTCGCGGAGTCCGAACCATGTGACCGCAATGCACCCTCCGGTGGCGATTACGACGCTCAGTTGGCGTCGATTTTCTGCGGTTTGAATCGACGGTGCCAGCAGTGCGACGGCCAATCCGATTTCGGCCACCAGAAGCGTCCAATCCAGTGCTGATGGCGACGTGAGCGCGATGACTGCGAGCTGTCCACCGACGAAAACGTAGGCCGCTGGCACGAAGAGCCAAAGCGCGAGGAGCGCGATACCAGCGAAAACTCCCGGCCCGCGCTGGCCGATAGCCAGCGCGACCGCGGTCGTGACGACGGCGACTCCACCCAGTCGTGTTCGAACGCTCGGTTCGAGCATTTACGCACGCACCTGCCGGACGGACGTGAGGATGGTTTCGATTCGGTCGCCCGGCCCGACTTCGAACGCCGAAGTTTGCGGATACGAACCGAGCGTCCGTCGGAATCGCTCGAATGAGACGTACTCCGAGTAGGTTTCATCGAGCGTGGAGAGGCCGTCTGGGTCGAAGAGAACGGTCGGCGCGAGAAACGCGTTCGTCTGCCTCGCCCGCCAACTCGTATACTGGACGCAGTTTCGAACCTCTGTTCGGTGCACATCCGACGTGAACAACGCGACGTACACGTCTTCGGAGTGGCGTTCGACGTGGGAACGGACGGCCTTGAACAGAGGGTCGTCCGCCGCGGAGGTCGTATCGCCCCGAGTCAGAAGATACGGTCGGATTCGTGCCGCGAACAGAGATCCGTCGTCCGGTAGTGTTCGCTGTCCGCGAGACGTGTCGTCGGTCGAACGGCACTCGACACTGGGGGAAGCGCCGTCGTCCACATCGAGCGAGTAGAGCGCCTTCCGAACCGCCGCGTATTGCTCCGGCGTCGAGCGAAACGAACGACTGACGGTGACGCCGTCGGAGCCCACGGCGAACAGTCCAACCGCATCCGAGCGTTCGTGGGCTTCGGCGACGAGCGCGAGTGCGGCCTCCCTGAGGTACGCGAACTGCGTTTCGCCGGGGCGACCGCTTCCTACCGACGGACGATGGTCGATGAATATTGCGACCCGGCGATCCGGTTCGTTCTCGTACTCGCGGATGTGCGGGTAGTCGAATCTGGCCGTCGCGTTCCAATCTATCCGGCGGAGGCTGTCGCCGGTTTTGTACTCACGTATCTCGACCGTGGGCTGACCGTGGACGTTTCGTTCAGCATCTTCGTCGTCGTAGACGCTGTACGTTCGCTTACCGCCTCGTCCGACGTGGACGTTTGCGGGCGTTCGCTGTTCGACTGTAACGGTCGGTTCGTCGCCTTGTTTCCACCGCGCCGTCAACAATCCATGGCCGTCGGTAACTTCGACCGCGCACTCCTCGAACGAGACTGTTCCGGCGGTCGGAAATTCGACCGAATACGTCGTCGTTGCCGCCGTCTCGTCCGCGCCAAAGATCACGGTTCGATTCGCCGTCTCTGCTCCACGACCGGAAATCGGTGGGCGCGATTCGACCGTCACCTCGAACGCGGTTCGACGCGCCAGTGACGCGTCGAGAGTGACCGACAGCGGCGCGTCTGTCGGAATCGAGGGCTGTGAAATCGACTGCGAGACCGTTAGCTCGTCCGGTAGTCGTTCGAGCTCTACTACGAACGAGTAATAGTGGTAGAGGAGCCAACAGGCGACTCCCACGGTGCCGAAGACGAGTGACGGCCGGGCGAAGACGACTGCTAACACGGAGAACGAGAGTGCGGTTACGGCGACTATCCACTGACGACGAGTCGCGTACATCACTCTGAACACCTGATGGGGATAGTTAATTCGTTCACATCGTTCCGGTGGTAAGTGGCGCTTTCCCGCCCACCGTAGACGGCATCCCTGTTACGAGCGATGATCGAGCGGTCGCGGCAGTGTTACTCCGGCCCGAACCAGCGATAGACCGGTCTTACTGCCCCCAACGAACCTTCAGTTTTAAGCACGGGTCTGGCTTATCCCGCCTTCACGCGGCGGTCGAAACGAAGACGCACGAGGGAAGGGGAACCGTCGAACAGTCACGAAAGACGGTCGAGACGAACTGCTCGATAGCCATGAACTGCCTGAGACACACAGTATCTGTAGCGATAGTTGTCGCCCTTATCGTTACGTCGTCGGCGATAGTCATCGGACAGACCACGACCACGTCCGAACAGGCGACTGACAGCCCCGCGTCGGGTTCCGTCGAGACGACGCCCAACGGAACTGTTCCCCGTCACCAGAATCCGGAACAGGTTCGACGGGATGGGAATACCGATGCGGTCGAGCGGTGGCTCGAAGCCCGACTCGCGCGGCGACTTGGCGACAGCGCCGTTCATCTCAAACGGGGACAGTACGAGCAAGCACGGAGCATCGTCGGTGGCGACTATTCTCGCCAACTCGGACAGTACGTCGAGATTCAGCAGTCGATGCGAACGAACGACAGCGACAACAGCACCGAGCAGTTCCAGCAGGGTGTAAAGAGCCAGCGAACGTTCGCCGAGTCGGTGCAAGAGTATCGTCAAACCTACAAAAAATACCAACGCGCGAGGCGGAACGGAAACATCGAGCGGGCACGACAACATGCGCGGAAACTCGACCGACTGTCAGCGCGGACGAACCAGTCCGCTTCGTCGGTGAAATCGACGTATCGAAACGTCTCACAGACGACATCGGTCAATTTGTCCCAGCAGTCACAGCAGGTCACATCCATTTCACAGAACGTTTCCCAAACGCAAACGACCGTTGAGGACGAGGTGTTCCAGCGAACATCGCTAAACGTATCAACGTCGTCGCGCAACGCTTCGTTCCTTGACCCGGTGCAGTTGAGTGGCACGTTGACCGCGGCGAATGGATCCGCGGTAGCGAACCGGAACGTGACGCTCATGGTCGAAAATCAAACTATCCGGACGAGAACTAGCTTCGACGGACGCTTTCGTACTACGTACCGTCCAACGACGCTCCCGGTGAACACCAGTCGGGTGACAGTCGAATATCGCCCGTCGAACACGTCGGCGTATCTCGGTGCGAACGACACTGTCAACCTGAACGTGACGCAGGTCACTCCGAACGTGACGCTAACACGAACGCCGAACAGAACCGCATTCGACCGGCGATTCGTCGTTTCGGGTACCGTCAGTGCCGACGATATCGAGGCATGGAACGTCCCGGTGGCCGTCAGTCTCGGCGGCGAGCAAATTGGGACGACTACCACTGGAGCGAACGGTTCTTTCAGTCTCCAAACTCGACTTCCGATGTCCGTTCAGTCCGGGCAACAGCAACTTCGGGCGACGGTGCCGCTCTCGGGACGAGCACTGGCGAGCGCGAACGAATCCACGACTGTCACCGTCGAGCGGACGAACGCCTCGTTGTCGGTCAACGCGACGCGGAACGAGAGTCGCGTCGAAACGAGCGGGAGACTCACGACCAGAAACGGGACAGCGGTGGCACAGCGCACCGTCGTCTTTCGCGTGAACGGAACTCGTGTCGCCGAGACGACGACGGGAAAGAACGGAAGTTACGCGACGACGTTCGAACTACCATCGTCCGTGGCCGATAGCGAGTCAGCCACGGTAACCGCGGTGTACGAACCATCCGGGTCGAATCTCGGCGCCGCGCGGGCGAGTGACGTCGTCGAGGGGATGTCGAGTCACCAGCGCCTCCTCGATTGGATTTCGGTTCCGTGGACTGGAGGGGTGCTATTTGTGTTCGTCGTTCTCGTCGGACTAATTTTCGGTCGGTCGCGTCGCACTGATGCCGTGAGCGACGTAGACGACGCGACCGACGCGGACGACGAGAGAGATCCGGATGAGCGAGTAAAACCGGTCGAAGCGGACGCCGAATTCGACGCCGAGACGAATCTTCTCGACACCGCTCGAACCCATCTTTCGATGGACGAATACGCGTCTGCGGTCGAAGCGGGGTACGTCGCGTTCCGGCAGTATCTCGATCGGCAGTACGGCCTTACCCAATCCGCGACACCACGCGAATTCCGCGATTCGGCCGAGTCGGAAATCAGCGACCGCGAATACAGGATACTCAGCGACTTGACCGCGTGCTATGAGCACGTTGCGTTTGCATCACGTCCGATTTCGGCAGCCGCTGTTTCCGATCTGCTTGCCGTTGTCGAGGAGAACATGATTGACGAGGAGATGACCGATTTGGGGAATGCGACAGATGAATCGGACGGTGAGGGGTCGAGAGACTGAGTACGATTTCCGCCATGTGCTGTCGAGTCGAAACCGATAGTAGGCGGCGAAACCAGGTGAATCCGGTGATTTGTGCTCATTGGATGAGGAGGTAGCGAAGTTGGACGAAATAAATGAAAGGTTATGTGGGGATTGTACGATGTCGGCAAAACAGAAACGGTGGCTAAACTCCTGTCGCCCGCTTTCTGCGACGTTGTAGCTCTCGTTACGCCCGAAATGTTGAAGTCACAACAGATGGTGCATCGATACTCCAATGGAAAGTCAAGACGACCAAGTGCGGCGCGGTACAAAACATCTCCACGACGTCGGAGATGGCAGCGGTTGCACCGAAATATGGGAGCATCTGAGCGACCGACGTGCGGAGAACGAGAGGTCGGACGATGAGGAGGATGACCACCAATGACGATTCTCGTCACCGGCGGCGACGGGTACGTCGGTTGGCCGACGGCGCTCCGAATCGCCGACCGAACTGACCAGCGCGTCATCAGCGTGGACAACTGCGGACGACGACGGTGGGTCGAAGAAGTCGGGTGCCACAGCGCCGTTCCGGTTGCTGGTCCCGAAGAACGCGTCGAAGCCGCGCACAACCAACTCGACGTGACGAACCTCTCGTTCGTTCGCGCCGATTTGGTAGACCAGTCGGCCGTCGAGGAACTCCTCGCCGTCCACGAACCCGACGTTATCGTACACACGGCCGCACAGCCGTCTGCACCGTATTCCCAAATCAACGGCGAGCGGGCGAACTACACCCAACACAACAACCTTCAATCGACCCGAAATCTCCTGTGGGGACTCGAAGAGCAGGGACTCACCGACACGCACTTCATCGAGACGACGACGACCGGCGTCTATGGCGCTCCTGACTTTCCCATTCCGGAAGGCGGCGCGACGATGGTAAACGGCGGCGAGCGAGACGAAGTGCCGTTTCCGGCGATGGCCGGAAGCTGGTACCACCTCACGAAATCGCACGACGCCGCGAATTTGCGACTAGCGCACACCCAGTTCGATATTCCGATTAGCGACGTTCGGACGGCCATCATCTACGGAACCGAAACCGAGGAGACCAGAGGGTCGAGCGAGTTAAAGACACGCTTCGACTTCGACTACTACTTTGGAACCGTCGTCCACCGATTCTGCGCGCAGGCAGTCGCCGGGTATCCGCTGACGGTGTACGGCAAAGGCGAACAGCGAAAACCGTTTGCCAGCCTCGAAGACACCGTCGAAGGTCTCGCACGACTCGCACTCGACGACGCCGATGCTCGCTCGGACGACTTCGTGGTGTACAACCAAGTGACGCGAGCAATCAGCATCGTCGAAATCGCCGAAACCATCGCTGACGTGGCCGGAGAGTCCGGCTTCGACACGTCCGTCGAGCACGTCGAGAATCCTCGGGACGAGGACGAGACGCACGCTATGGAGATAGAGAACGACCGGTACCTATCGCTCATCGGCGACCAGCGACAGACGTTCGAAGACGGTATTCGGGACGTGATGAAGTCGCTCAATCGACATGCGGATCGAATTGAATCTCATGAAGACCGCTTCGTTCCGGACGTACTCAAAGAGCGAGCCGAAGCGACGGCAGAATCGCAGGACTAGGCCGTTCCGTTCGGAGTCGCCCGACACCGCTCGTGACGACTTTCGTCCGAAACCGTTCCAGCGGCCGACAGATACGTAAGTACTTCTGACGAGTTCAATACCGATGTCCGTCACGCACCGACGCCAGTTCGTTTACGGGCAGTGTGGACTGATGCTCGTCGCGGCCGCCCTGCTGTCGATTCTCGGCGTCCTCACTGTCGAGACGTTTTTTATCGTCTCGTTCGTCGGCTTTCTGATGCTGTTAGAACTCACGTCCCCGGCGTATGTCCGTCCTCAGTGGCAGTCGCGTCTCCGATGGATACTCCTGTTGGGACTGCTAATGTTCTGTTACCTCGTTGTCGCTCGCGCTGAAGACTTGCTCTCGCTCGCGTCGTAATCGGCTACTCGTCGGCGATGAGCGCGGTGTATTCCGCCATCATCGACTCTACATCGAAGTTCTCGACCATGAACTCCCGAGCGACTCGACCGCAGTCGGCGAGATTTGTTCCGGCCAACTGTTCGATTCCGTCCGCGAGCGCATTCGGGTCGTTTGGCGGGACGACGACACCACCGTGAACCAAATCGGAGACGCCACCGACGTTGGTGCTCACAACCGGCGTCTCACAGGCTTGAGCTTCCCGTATCACCGCTGGCGGCCCCTCCGCCAGCGATCCCAGTACAAACATGTCCGCGGCGATTAAAAACGGGCGGACGTCGTCCTGATAACCGGCGAACGTGACGTCCCCGTCGATACCGCCTTTCTCGGCAGTTCGTTCGTACGCCGCTCGCTTCGTTCCGTCGCCGACGAGCGTCAGGTGGTACTCTCGATTTCCACGTTCCTGAAGCTTCTCGACCGCCGCCAGCAAGTAATGAACGCCTTTCACCGGGTCGAGACGGCCGACGTACACCAACTCGACCGCGTCGTTCCGGTCGAATTCGGCAGCCGTCGTCGCGTCGGGGGCGTAGTGGTCGAGGTCGATTCCGGTCGGAATCACGCTCGTCTTCCGGTCGGACGTGAACCGGGTCAGCCCGTCGCGGACGTACTCGCCTTGTCCTACGATGTGATCGGCGGCCGCGAACGTGACACGACCGACGGAATGCGTGTAGAGTTTCGACACCGCATCGACGAGTCGATTGCCGTAGAACCACTCAATGCCGACGAGGTTACTCACGACGACGGTCGTCTCGACGCCGAACCGTCGGCCGAGCAATGCTCCTATCGAGCACACCGGATAGAGGTAGTCGCCGATGACGAACCTGTCGAGCGTGGGGATGTCGTCTCGCAATAGCCGGTAGAATCCCGGCGTCGGAAGTGTGTACCGAATCTTGGGAACGAACCGCGCTGGATAGTATTTCACCGTGATGTTCTCCCCCTTGGGGGGATTTCCGCGCCCCTTTTTCGGATGGTAGAAGACGACATCGTGGCCGTTCGCCGCCAATCTTGGCGCGAGTATCTTCGGGTCGGGTCTGACGAGAACCGTCGGATTCAGTAGTCCTATTTTCATCGGTCGGGAAGGCCAGTTTTGGAAAGACCGTGTAGCTGCTCACGTCCAGTCGCGGGACAGCGTGATTCAAAGCCGCGTAGGCTACGAGTACGGTACGTACTCCTATATCACCGAGACGGAACGAGAAAAAGATTCGCGGAAAGTTTCACTACGGAAATCCGTTAGAAATGCGCCGGTCGTCCAATTCACACTCCGAGTGTACCTTCCCGAAGGCCGATAGATTTGTAACTGACTCCGTTGACCAACGAAGAGACCGAAATGATTCTCCGCTCCGTCGCCGACCGACCAATGGATGTCGTTAAGGCAGTCGTCGTTGCCACCTGTTGGATTCTGACGGCGGCGGTCATCGTCACACACCTCGATGGGGCGTTGTACCCGTCGCTCACCGTCGGCGTCGGCCTCGTCGTCGCTATGTTGGCCGGCATCGTCCTCTTCGTCCCCTCTCTTCCGACGAAACTGGTTCTCACGCTCATTGTCGCGCTCAGTGTCTTCTATCGAACGTACATAGTCTTGTTTCCCGCTAGCTACCTCGGAATGGATCCTGACAAGTTCGCCGCCGCGATGGTCGTTCTGATGAAGACTGGTCGCGTGACGACGCTCGATTTCAACTTCTACGGGGAAGCACCCGCGTTCTTGGTCTCCGGCGCGATGACTGGACAGGTGCTCGGACTGCCGGGATTAGCGATACTGGACGTGTATGCCGTCGCCTTCGGTTTCTTCTTTCCGCTCGTCGGGTACGTCCTCGCACGGTCGTTGGCCACCACTCGGGCGGGGTTGTACGCCGCTCTGTTGGGGTCGGTCGCCACGGCGTCCGTGATGTGGTCGGTGATGCCCATCGCGCAGACGCTCGCCGTCGCGTTCTGGCTCATGCTGTTGTTCGTCCTCGGTCAGTATCTGGAAGGCAAACAGCACCGGTACGTGATACTGACGTTCGTCCTCGCCGTCTCACTGCTGTATACGCACAAGGCGACGACGTTGCTCGTATTCGGAACCATCGTCGCGTGCGCCATCGCCATCTTCGTCAACAGAGACCGGTGGAGCTTTGACGCCGTTCGACAGGCGACGTCCGTCTCCACGCTATTCGTGCTGGCGCTCCTCTCCGCCGTCTTCGTCTTCATTCAACTGGCGATTTTGACGGACTACCTCCCGTTAGTGGTCGGGCGTCTCCTCGTCGCGCTCGGTTCGGGTGGTGGAACCACGACGCCGCCACCGATTGACCCCACCGCCGCCGTTCCAGTCGCACAAGACCTCGCTAGCTTCGTTTTCCGGCGTTCCTACGGGCTGCTGTTAGTTCCGCTCGCGGGACTCGGCTGGTTTCTGCTGTATCGTCGCTCGGATTCCAACTACGTTTCGACCGTTTTGGCCGGTAGTGCGGTCGCCGTCGCGCTGATGAGCGTCGGCGTTGTGAGCCTCTCGGCGGTGAATCCGTCGCGCATCTACTTCTTCGCCGAACTCTTGTTTTGCGTCCTCGTCGCCGCGACTATCCTAAACCGACATCGCCCTGGCCAGCGGCGGCGGCTTCTCGTCGCCGTTCTTCTCCCACTATTGCTGTTCTCGCAACTGGCGACCCCGCTCGTCGCACCCGACCATCCGCAAGGAGAGCGTCAGTATCTCACTGCACAGGAAGTGGAAGCGAAGCAGTTCTCGGGTCACATCCCCGGACGCATTGCCACCGATATGTACTACGCGCGGGAGGTAGTGCAACTGAACGACCAAGAGGCGAACGACCGGACGTATGTCTCCGTAGACGGGCAGTTGCTGAACGGTACGGTAACTGAAAACGGCAACACCTCGTACGTCGCCTTTCGGGAAGATGCTCGCGTGTACCGCCTCTATGGACAGTTGAAAGGACGGTGGCGGCTGACGTACAACCCCACGCCGAGGTACGACCGGGCGTACGACCGCGTCTACACGAACGGCGGCGTCTCGGTTTACGACCGTTGAGACGCCGCTGTGGTGGTCGGAAGATGTCCGTCCACTTCATCGAGAAGCCTCAATAGCTCGGTTTTTGACAGCCGTCGCGCGTCCTCGGAAGTGTACTCGCCGGTGATCGAACATCTCGTCTCGGCGTCGTCGGTCGGCATCGACCGTTCGTTCGGGAAGAGGATAAACCGGTTCGACTCCTCCACCGCGTGTTTCACCTCGTCTTCGGAGACGAGTTTCTCGTGGTAGCGCTCGGTCGGTCCAGAGCCGACGATTCGCGTTCGAATCTCCGCGGGTTCATAGCCGAAGTCCGCGGCGTATTTCTCTCGAAGCGCGTCAGCCAACACGCCTAGCTTGAACGCAGGCATCTTTCGAACCACCACCTCACCGCCGGAAACCGTCTCGAAGGCCTCGACAACGAAGTTCGCGGCCTCTGCCGGACTCATAACGAACCGAGTCATCTCCGGGTCGGTAACGGTTATCGGCCCGCCCTGTTGCATCTGGTCGAGAAACACCGGAACCACCGACCCGCGCGTTCCGAGGACGTTTCCGAACCGGACGCAACCGAGTCGGATGTTCCGGATGTCCTTGCTGTCGTTCGCCGCGATGGTGAGCCGTTCCGACAACAGCTTTGTCGCACCCATCGCCGAAACCGGGTTGGACGCCTTATCCGTGCTGACTGTAATCACGGACTCCACGTCCTCTTTCGTCGCTGCGTGAAGGACATTCTTTGTCCCCTCGACGTTGGTTTTGACTGCCTGAAACGGATCTTGTTCCACGATTCCGACGTGCTTCAGCGCTGCAGCGTGGAAGACGACTTCGATGCCTTTCATCGCGTCCGTCATCTCATAGAAGTCGCGCACGTCTTTGTACGTCGTTTCGAGACGCCGTTGATGCTGGATGCCGAGTTTCTTCTGCATCTCGTGCAGACGACCCTCGTCGTTGTCTACTACCCGAACCAACTCTGGGCCGTCCTGTAGAATGCGTTTCACGAGAGCCGAACCGATTGAACCGCAACCCCCCGTAACGAGTATCCGTTTACTGTTCAATTGTGTCACATTTTCCCCCGTAGGCTACACGGTTCACCGCGTCTTATCGCTTTTGTCCGCCGCGTTCTATCTGCTCGATATGGGATAACTAATTATTCCGTATTTGTTTCCGAAACATAGATTTGTACCTGTCACACAACCGTTTCTGCGAGTACTGCGTCTCCGCGTGGTGTCGTGCGGTCGCGCTGAGCGTCGCAGTGTTGCTGGCCACCACGTCGGCGATTGCGCTGGCGATGGCGTCTGGTTCGTCCCTCGGGACGACTGCTCCGGCGGCGACGATTTCACGCGCCCCGCCGACGTCGGTGGTGACGACCGGAAGGCCGCACGCTTGCGCTTCCATCAACACGGTCGGAAATCCCTCCGAAATCGAGGTTAGCACCAGTACGTCGGCGTCGCGGTAGTACGCACGAACGCTCGACTGGTAGCCCGCGAAGTGGACATCGTCGCTCACCTCCAGCCGCCTCGCCATCGATTCGTACCGAGCACGGTCTTCGCCGTCGCCGACGAGGGTCAACACGTACTCTGTCTCCTCGTGCTCCTGAAGGTATCGAACGCTCCGAAGCAGTAAGGAGATGTTTTTCACCGGTGCTAAGCGCCCGACGTACAGCAGTTCGACGCAGTCGTTCGGTTCGGTCGTCATCGGTTCGGCTGAGAAGTGGCCGACGTCGATTCCATTCGGAATGACGGTTATCTTCTCTTCGTTCACAAACTGTCTGAGTTCCGTCCGCATGTATTCGCCGGGGACGACGACTGTATCGCAAAGTGCGAGCGTACACCGACCGACGGTTCGCGTATAGACATTGGCAATCGAATCGACGACGGCACGTCCGTACGACCAATGGACTCCAACGAGCACGTCTACGCTGAGCACGCAAGGAATCCGAAGGACAGTCGAAAAGAGCGTCGTGACGAGACACGGCAGATAGATGTAACTCGTCACGAACGCGATGTCCGCCCGCCGAAGGAGGTTGAACAGTTGGACGAAAAACGACGGGAACGGAATCGGATACCGAACACCCGGAACGAACCATGCGTCGTAAAACACGTATTCGACGTCGTCTACCGGTTGTAGCCGTCCTTTCCCCTCTCTGGGGATGACGACCGACAGGTTTGCTTCGTCGTCGGGTAACTGTTCGCTCAGCATCTTCGTCTCCGGGCGCGGCGTCTTCGCCGGATTGACGAGAACTATGTCCTCCTCCGCTTTGTTAGCTTCCCTCCACGTCATACACCGTTCGACAACCGATCGAGATAAAAAATTGTACGACGATGACCGTTATGACGTCGTTGGATTAGACGTCGAAGTCCGCGTGAATAACGTAGTTCGCGTAACAGTAGAGGAGCACGAGCGGGAGGTACGCGGCGAATATTCTGTCGAGAACGACGACGCTCGTCGCGACGCTTGGCTGAACGCCGAGCGTGACGAGAACCGTCGTACCGGTTACTTCCGTAACCCCGATGCCACCGATAGAGATCGGGAGAACGGTGACCGAGTAGACGAGCGTCGGAATGAGGAAGTAGAGCAAGAGCGGCAAGTCGACGCCCAGACTCGCGCCAATGATACCGAACCGAACACCCGAAAGGACGACGAAGGAGACGAATAGAAGCGCGGCGGATTCGAACTTGTTCCGCGTGAGCGCATCGTACTGCATGTCGGTGGTCGTGGAAAGCATCTCCGGTGCCCGATTCACGATGAACTGCGGGAGATTCACCCGCGTCAGCAGAAACGCGCCGACGGGAATCGAGAGATACACCATCGCGCTGAGGAATAGGATGAGGGCCACGTTCTGGCCGAGGTAGTCGAAGAGGACGATCAGTCCAGCCATTGCGACGACGCCGTTGATGGCGGCGATCATTTGGAGTTGGACGCCTTTGATGATGAACGCCCGGCGCAGTTTGATACCTGTGTACTTGTTCAGCATGAGTGGCGTCGTGGCGAGTGTGCCGAGCCTCGTCGGCAGAAACGAATTAACGATAAAGTCGATAGTGTCCACCTTGAATATCGGGAGAAACGATATCTGCTCGTACTCTTCGTACAGCAACTGGAGCGACAGAGACGTGAGGACGATGGGGAGAAACACGACAGGGATGATGAGCACAAGTTCGACCGTATCGAGTTCGAACATCGATCTGAACGCTTGCTCGATGGGAAATCGCCACAGCAGGTAGCCGAACGACCCGACCGAAACCAGTATCTTCACCGCCGTTCCCAGCGACTGCCGTAACGAACTGGCGTCGTCGCTCGTCCCGGACTGGTTGTCCGTTCCGGTCTGTTCATCCGTTTCGGTCATATTCTCTCACGCCGTTTCGCTGTACGATCCATGGTCATCGTTCTCCGTCGTCGCGGTTCGTCCACAGCGTGCCTCGGTCTGCGTTGTGTCATCTGAGATACGACCCCAGCAGAGTTCGAGCGATGCCGATTCCGTACCCGAGCTTCGGCTTTTTCGTCGTGCTCGCCTGTCGGCGCTCGACCGTCACGGGAACTTCCTGCAGCCGGAGTCCGTTCTTTCGCACCTCCACGAGCAGTTCGACGGCGCAAAATCGTTCTTCAACCCACGAGATATGTTCGAAGGCGTCTATCGTGAGGGCACGAAATCCGTTGGTGGCGTCGGTAATCGACGACTTCGTCATCACGTTGATGAGCGTCGTGAACGTCCAGATGCCGACACGGCGAACCGGCCCGTTCTCCGACGCGTCGGTGCCGCGGTATCTAGAGCCGACGACGTAATCGGCATCGTCCTCGACGATCGGTTCGACGAGTCGCTGTACTTCGTCACCGCGATGCTGGCCGTCGGCGTCCATCCCGACGACAATTTCCGCTTGGCAGCGCCTAGCGATTTCGAATCCGGTTTTCAGGGAGCTACACTGTCCCGTGTTGACGGGATGCTCGACAACAAGCGCGTCCGTGCTATGAGCGACGCGGGCGGTTCCGTCGGACGAACCATCGGAGACGACGAGGGGGACGATGCGTCGGTCGAAGAGCGACTCAGGCAACGATTCGACCACCGGCACTATCGTCTCCGCTTCGTTGTACGCGGGAATTACGATGTAGATGGTGTTTTCGTCCGGTTCGTCCGTCGGTACGTCACGAATCGTCAGTTCACGGATGAGCGAGTTGAACCGCCGCTCGTTTTGGACAGTCCTCCGTCGAAGCAGGATGGCCGCCCCGACTGCGGTGGCGACCGCAACGCCTGCCGCGAATTCCGCGATTTCAGCGCCGGATAGCAGTGTCACAACAGTCGGTGCGAGCATGCCCACGAGCACGAGGAGGGCACCCACGAACGCGAGCGTCAGTTCTCGCTTCTCGAATCGAGTTCGGTAGCGTTCGAACCCGACGCCGAGTACGCCGACGACGAGGACGAGATAGACGAACTGAGGAATCATCATTCGACACTAACCACTTTCCCCGAAATAACTCTTGACAGTTTCTCAACTATTGTCTCGGGGTAATTCCAAGATGGCAGATAACGATAAGGAGATGGATTCTGGCAAACGGTTAAACGGGAAACGGTTGTACAGTGGACGAATGGCGGGGGACATCAAATCACGCGAAAACGTGTTCGAACTAGCGCGAATCGTCAACGCAGACAATCTTGAACTGGGAACGAACGTCGAAATCGACGACTTCGTTCTGCTGAATGCGGGAAAAGGAACGTACATTGGGGACAACTCGTGTCTTCACTCCGGTTCGAAGGTTATCGGTGGAGGCGAGTTGTACGTCGGTGACAACGCGGTTGTCACGTACAACTGTGTTCTCGTCACCGGCTATCCGAAGTTCACGTCGCACATGAGCACCGGCGTTCCCGCCGAGGAGAAAGACCGGATTCAGGGAACGATACGCATCGAAGACGAGGTGTTCGTGGGGTCGGGATCGGTCGTCATGCCCGGCGTCACCCTTGGCGAAGGGGCCGTCGTCGGCGCGCTCTCGTACGTGGACGAGGACGTTCCACCGTGGACGATTCGATACCCGGACGGGAGCGAAGAGGAGCGCCCGCGATTCGAACCGTATTGACGGCGTCGAATACCGATTGCGTCGAGTCCAACAGTCACGAAATGTTGAATGGGGCTCAGCCGCAACAATAATGTCAGTAGTCGTTGAGGACGAATGCAGTATGGGGGGAACCATCTCTGTGGCGGAGCCGATACTGGGCGACGAAGAACGGCAGAACGTCGAACAAGTACTCGAATCGGGACAGTTTTTACAAGGGCAATTCGTCGAATCGTTCGAGCGGAAGTGGGCTGACTACGTCGGGGTTGACCACGCTGTTGCGGTCAGTAACGGGACGGTCGCAATTCAGTTGACGTTGAACGCACTCGGGCTAGAACCAGGGGACGAGGTCATCGTCCCGAGCCTGACGTTCGGTTCGACGGCGACCGCAGTCGTCCATCAGGGCGGCGTCCCCGTGTTCGCCGACATTGACCGGGATACCTACACACTCGACCCCGAGGACGCAGAACGCCACATTAGCGACCGAACGCGAGCACTGCTTCCGGTTCACCTCTACGGGCATCCGGCCGAAATGGACGAACTGCTCGCGCTGGCCGAGGAGTACGACCTCGCCGTTGTCGAGGACGCGGCTCAAGCGCACGGCGCACGCTACAAGGGAACGACGGTCGGGAGCCTCGGCGACGCTGCCTGCTTTTCGTTCTACGCGACCAAGAACATCACGACCGGAGAAGGCGGCATCGTCACGACCGACGACGCGGAGATGGCGGAACGACTTCGTCTCCTTCGAAGTCACGGGATGACCTCGCGGGATGACCACGAGGTTCTGGGGTACAACTACCGAATGAGCGAACTCAACGGTGCTATCGGTGACGTGCAGGTCGAACGGCTTCCCGAGTTCAACGCGCGACGGGCGGAAATATCGGAACGACTCCGCGACGAACTCGCCGATGTGGGGTGGCTCCGTCCAGCGACGATTCGAGAGCACGTGGAACACGCGTACTTTTGGGCACCGTTCGAGGTGCAAACCGAGTGCATCGGCATGTCGGGTCGGGAGGTGTGGCAGGCGCTGAAAGACGACGGCGTAGAGACGAGACACCGATACACGAAACCGTTGTACGAACAGCAGGTGTTCCAGTCCCACGACGGCTTCAACGGCGAGTTTCCGTGGTCGGCGAACGAGCGCGACCATCTGTACGACGAGTCGCTCCCGGTCGTCGAGTCGATTGCCGGGCGAGTCATCGGCCTGCCGAACCACCCGAACCTCACCGACGACGAGATAGAGCGCGTTGTAGAGGCGGTTCGAAACTTCGCGGACGAGAACGGAGGGGATGGCAATGAACGACCCTAACGGTGACTCGGACAGCGTCCCGAACGACTCGCTGGACCTGCCGACCATCAGCGTTACTGGCGCAGGTGGATACGTCGGAAGTTGCGTCGTGGCGACCCTTCGGGAGCGACATCCGGAGTGGAACGTTCGTGCATTCGACAACTTTTATCGCGGCGATCTCCGCCAAATCGACGACGTTGAGGTGGAGTTCCTCGACGTTCGCAGACGCGACAGCGTGGAGTCCGCGCTCGCGGGGTCGGACGTGGTTGTCCACCTCGCAGCCGCGAGCGACGTTGATGCTTGCCGAGAGGACGAGACGTTCGCATTGGAGACGAACGTCCACGGGACGACCAACGTCGCGTGGTTCTGCAAGCACTCGGGGGCCGGACTGGTCTTTCCGTTCAGCATGGCGGTTCTGGGAACACCGGAAGAGTTTCCGATAACCGTGGATTTGTCCAGACAACCGATGAACTGGTACGGGGAGACAAAGCTGCTCGGCGAGCAAACGATAACGTCGCTCGCCGATGGCGCGTTTCCCGCGCACCTCTTCCTCAAGGCCAACGTGTATGGCGGACATACGGTGGGCAACAGTCACGTCTCGCGCGGAATGGTTCTCGATTTCTTCGTCCGGCGTGCGTTCAGCGACGAACCCATAACTGTGTACAAACCGGGGACGCAAGCGCGAAATTTCGTTCATGTGGTCGATGTTGCCAACGCATATCAGAAAAGTGTAGAGAGGTTGATAACAGAGTTGGCGGATGGGCAGACGGGCGTCTCGAAGTACGAAATCGCAAGCGACGAACAGTGGACAGTGATGGAACTGGCCGAACTCGTTCAGCGAACGATGGAAAACGAGACGGGCAGAGTACCGGCCATCGAACGGGTAGAGAATCCGCGCGGCGAGACGCTTGTCGGTAACTTCGAGGTGGATATCACGGCGGCTAGAGGAGAGTTGGGCTGGGAACCGACGAATTCTATTCGAACGACGGTTCAACGACTCATCCAGCGACATGCCGAGTAGTACACCACTATTCGAACGCGGTAAGCCACGCCGCGATGGACGCCACCAACGGTTCACTCGATTCCGGACGAAGCACGAAGTTCACCCAGAAAGATGAACAGAGCAAACGAATCGCCGACGATTGCAGTCACAGGGGCAACAGGATACGTCGGAACTCGCGTCGTCGATGTACTACGAACTGCCCACCCGGAGTGGAACGTCAGGGCACTCTCACACACTGGACAGAATGATGCAATAAGCGACCCCATCTTCGAACACGTCGATGTTCGAGACCGCGTCCGGTTGGAGAACGCACTTGACGGTGCCGACGTAGTCCTCCACCTTGCCGCGATAAGCGGTGTGACCAGTTGCGAGGAGAATCCGAGCCTCGCGTACGAAGTCAACGTACAGGGAACGAACAACATTGGTTGGTTCTGCAGGAAAACGGAAACCGCCGTCGTGTTTCCGTTCAGTATGGCCGTCATCGGTACGCCCGAGAAGATTCCAATTACGGTCGATTCTCCGCGAGAACCGATGAACCGATACGGATTGATGAAGCTACTCGGCGAGCGTGCCATCGAAACGTTCGCCAGAGACTCCTTTCCTGCGCATCTCTTCTTGAAATCGAACGTGTACGGTGAGTATACGGTGAACGGGCAACGAATGTCGAAATCGACCGTTACCAACTTCTTCGTCGACCGGGCGCTGTCCGGCCAGTCACTTCCGGTCTACGAACCGGGGTCACAATCGCGCGACTACGTCCATATTCACGACATCGCGGACGCGTACCTCCGAAGCACGGAACTTCTGTTGGACGAACTCGCCAACGGGCGGACGGGCACGAGGGGGTATGAAATCGCAAGCGGGACACAGCTGAGCGTGTTGGAACTGGCCAAACTCGTCCAACGAACGGTCGAAACCGAAACCGGAACCGAACCTGCTATCGAATTGGTCGCGAATCCGCGCGACAACGAGACGCTTACGGACGACTTAGAGGTAGACATTACTACGTCCAAGTCAGAGTTAGGATGGGAACCGACGCACTCGATTCAGGCGTCGGTTCGGCGACTCGTTCGTCAGAAGACTGAACAACGTTCTTAGTTATCGACATCGACCCAGAGGTGCGTCCGTCGGTACGCGTTCTCCATCGACGGTGACGGTGGCGGCGCACCGCGGTACAGGAGGAAAACGAGTCGCAGTCGATCGCCAGCCATCGTCGGTTCGATGCTCCGATTTTGGACGGATGATTCGCCATGTTCGACCCACATACTGAACCTGTCGAGGCGTCTCTCGGCGGTAACGGTGGCCGACCCGTTTCGCTCGGATACCCGTTGGAGGAGGATGACGACCGTGTAGTTTGCTGGTTCGTACTCATTGTTCTGGACACCGATATGGAGCGACTTTGCTTGGCCGGTTGTGAAATTCCGTGGATAGTCAGCCACGACCATGCGATCGGTTTCGTTCTCCGTGGCGAGATAGAACTCGGTGAACTGCTCGTCGCTACGTGGCATCGTCGTCGTGTAGACGATGCCTGCGGATGCGACGATGAGACTCACGACGAGAACGACATTGAGCGGTCGAGAGAGAGTTTCCTTCGAGACGTTCCGTTTCACCCTCGCGTAGCCCGTCCGGTAGGGAACCGAGAAACGCTCCGACTCCGGAAGCGACCAGCGTCGGATCGCCGCAATGACAGCGCAGACGACCGTGACGCTACCGACGCTGACGAGGGCGACGCCCACGCTGAGTCCCCACGGCGAGTAACTGGCGACATACCCGACGAGCGGAGCGATGGCGAAACTGGCCACGACGGACAACGTGAGTCGTTCGACGCCGTCGATACGTTGGGAGAATCCAACGCGGCCGGTCGTCCGGGCCCCTTCGGCGGATTCAGGGAAGAGCGCCGCGACCACGGCGTATCCCGGAAGGAAGAACAGAAACAGGAATCCGAAAACCACCCGAAATGGTGTCCAGATTCCTCTTCCCATGAGCACGACGCCGCACGCCACTAAAACGAGCGCGACGACGAACGCGAGGTCGGCGGGAAACCGACGAACAGGCTGCGGAAGCAACAGCCACACTGTCGATTTACTTATCATGGTTGTCTACTCCGTCTCGGTACCGAATGCGGTCGAGCGTCGCTCTACGACACTACTCGACAGGCCCCCACCCGACAGTTTCTATTCCTTGAGACAGGTCGTAGCCTGATACGCTAATCAGGCAACTAAAGGTTGGGGCCAGTCGGTACAACCGATAACCCGCCCCCTACGAACGACTATCAGTGTTGTTCCCGGTGAAAGATGGAACAGAATGGGCGCACCGAATCAAGTCCGGGCGTCCCGTCAAGCACCCAGACGACGACGGCCACGACGACGAGGAACAACTCGAAGACAAAAAAGCCCGAGACGCTAACCGACAGGTTCACCGATTGCTTTGCCGGCAACTCAAGTAGCGGCCACAGAAGGAACGTAACGCGCTCATAATCTCCGGCCACCGCGGGTTGAAGCACGTCGGCGAACGGATGTGTGAGGTATCCGACGGCGAAAGCGGTCCACAGGTTCCGAATTCCGTTCCGTTGGCAGTATCGATATGTAACGGCGAGCAGTATACTCGCTGTCAACAGCGAATGCGTGAGCGATCGTCCCGTTGGCAGAACGTTGAGCCCCCATGCGAGGGTCTTATCCACCACGTCTGGAAACTGACTTCCCAAGGCGAGCGACAGTGTTTCGGAACCGGTTGGCGGACGGTTCGTCCACAGTCGCCGGAATCCCGAGTACGCGAGGTATCCCACCGCTAAATGTCCCCATGGCCACATATCGAGTATCTCGCTTGCAGTCGTCTTAATCGCTGGGGCTTACCTTGAGCTCGAGTACTATCAAAGATGTGGCTAATTTTGTCGATGAAAACAGGAGGTTCTTTCAGCAACCTTTTCGGAACTTGTACATATTGTAGACGAAAGTTCCCCGCTGGATGAGGTTCCTTTTCCGCTCAGATGGAAGGTCACTGTTTTGAACCGCTTGTATTCCGCGCTGGTACGTTACTCGGAGTTCACTACACGACATCTTTTCCAGTTGCGAGTGGGTTTGTGCTCGGTCGAGTTGAGACACCGACGACTGCGACTGTAGCGAACTGTACTTCGAGTCTGTCGCTGCTCGGTCGCGGCCAGTAGTCGTCCCGGCAACCGCGCTGACGAGCAAACTACTGGCGAGCAGTACGACGAGCGCGTATCTCAGTGAGTTCATCATTATTTCACACAGGGATGGAGTCCCTAAGGGGACGTCTCTGCACCGTGGTATCAAACCCGGTCACTGTTTTCACACCTTCATTCCGTTTTTCTCGGCACAATAACCGCTTTTTTCGATAGAATTGACGGACGTTCGACTCACGGAAGCGTTCGGACCGTACGGGAGGACGATAACCGAGACAACTTGCGAGTTCTACACGTTACCAGCATGCCAGTTTGGCCCGTGACCGATCTTCTTCTCACGTAAACCGAACCTGATGAACGAGCGGCTGTTCACTGTGTTTCCCCGACTGTGAAGTAAATCGGGAATCACCGTTACTAAACCGAAATCACCGAAGTAGCGGTGGTTGTAAACCGTCTTGATGGAACCTTTCTGAGTCGCCGTTGTCACGCCATGAGGGACACGATGTCTGGTGAATGTGTCCGCTGTCTGTGTTGACCAGTAGGTGAATCAGACCGGAATTATGAATTCAGTTCGTACGCAATTCAACCCGGGAGTCAACTTTGAGTACGGTTACGAAGGCGAGTTATACACCAGCAACAACCTCTTTCCAGCGTCAGCCAGTAAGAACTACAACAGGAAGTCGGGGCGCAGTCGGCTATGAAAAGTACGGGCAGGGCGAAACGATCGTTGCGTACGTCCCAACCACAACTCGCCGGTCGTGACGGCGAACACGGTTCTTACACTGCTGAAGCGGACTGGCGTTGGCTAAAATCGTGTTTCAAGGTAGTGAATGCCTGGTCATCAGCGGCAGCTCTGGTTCAAACCATCGCTAATTCGCGAAAGAGTCAGAATAGTAATCAGAAATAGCTTCTGAGAGTCAGTGTGAAGCGCTTGCAGAAGGATGGATTGGCTGAAATTGTGCATTCTGGCCCCTCTATACCTGCTGTAGTTTCATCTCCAGCGCCGACAGAAGTTGAGACTGGCTCTCTCAATGCATATGTGTTCGGCCCACACGATCTCGAACGTTGTTTTCACCTCAGGGAACTTCACCGACGTATCGCCTTTCTACCGCACCGATTCTGATTCAGATTGGTGATGGTACTGTTGTACCCAATGTTCAACTTGATTCCAGAGTTTCGAGGGAGTCGCCGAGGGAAAAATATTAGTGTTCTCTTGTATTAGCTAGTGCTAATATGATGGAGGATGCGATCACTGACGGAACCACGGAAGAGACAGAGACCTGCTGTACACCACCCGGAGACGTCGACTCGGATGCGATGGCGACAGACCTCCAAGTACTGACCGCGATGGGGAACGACACACGATACGAACTGCTTCGCCGAATCTCGAACGCCGATGACGGCGTCTGCGTCTGCGATCTCGAAGCCGCAGTCGGCGTCAGTCAGAGCGCAGTCAGCCAAGCACTCTCCCGCTTGTACACTGCAGGACTGGTTACACGCCGTAAAGAGGGATCCTGGCGGTACTATGAACCGACTGAGACGACTGCGGCCCTCCTCGAAACTCTCGACGACCTGCGGGGTGCCCATGAGTAACGATACTGAGACGGTGGCCGGTGACCGCGACCCTGAGGAGGCACGGAAGATGGTACGCGAACGCTACAGCACTATCGCTACGGATGGTCAGGACTGCTGTGGCGACGTCGGTATTGATGTCACCGATGAAGGAGGGTGCTGTGACGGAAATGAAGATGCGACCGGGAGCGAACGCCTCGGGTACGATACGGACGATATCGCATCGGTCGCCGACGGCGCAGATCTCGGTCTCGGATGTGGCAACCCGAAGGCGTTCGCCGAGATGGCGCCCGGCGAGACAGTGCTCGACCTTGGCTCCGGTGCGGGCTTCGACTGCTTCCTCGCCGCACAGGAGGTCGGCCCGGACGGAGCCGTCATCGGTGTCGACATGACACCAGAGATGGTCTCGAAAGCGAGGGAGAACGTCGCGAAAAACGACCCCGACAACGTCGAATTTCGCCTCGGCGAAATCAGCCATCTTCCCGTTGCTGACGCGACCGTCGACGTCGTCATCTCGAACTGTGTCGTCAACCTCGCTCCCGAGAAGCAACGCGTGTTCGACGACGCCTACCGCGTTCTCAAGCCCGGCGGGCGCATCGCCATCTCAGACGTCGTCCAAACCGCGCCGTTCCCCGACGATGTCAAGATGGACCCGGACTCGCTAACTGGCTGTGTCGCCGGTGCATCAACCGTTGCAGGTATTGAAGCGATGCTCGACAGTACCGGCTTCGAAGCAATCGAGATAGCGCCCAAGGATGAGAGCACCGAGTTCATCAGTGATTGGGATGCCGATCGCGATCTCGGTGAGTATCTCGTCTCTGCCACTATCGAAGCCCGGAAGCCTCCACAAAACCCCTAACTCACTGAAAACCACTGACAGGCTTGTCCAGAGGAGAATTTTGCGATTGGAGGGACGAACGAATCCCCTTATTACGTCTACGCTACGGTTCGTCCGGATAGAACTCGTCGAACAGCGCCTTGACGCGTTGTTCTATGTCGTCACGAATCTCGCGGACAGTGTCAAGGTCTTGCCCGTGCGGATCGTCTAACGCCCAGTCTCGAACGTCGACGTTCTCGGCGTCCAGTTCTAGCGTCGAACAGCCCATTGTGGTTTACAATCGTAGCTCCCGCGATCCATCCAGAGCGATGAGGACAGCATTGGCGCGCGCTGTCGCACGATATTTTCTCCACTTCCCCTCTTTTCGGCGAATGATCAGTCCAGCATCGGTGAGCTGTGACAGGGCGTGACTGATCGCGCTGTCGCTAACATCGAGCAGCGGCGCAAATTCGCAGACGCAGAGTTCCTCGCCAGCGACGTGGAGGATACGAACAATCTTGTACCGGGTTTCGTTCGCGAGCGCCGATAGCAACCCGACATCTTGGTCTAGCGCTGGCCCACCCGCGGTCGCATCAATTTCTTCGAGTTCCGCCAGACGCTGGGAGACCTCCTCATCACCACATCCACCCCGTTCGTCGGCAAGATACCGCTGTAGTCGCTCAGTCGATGACATACACATCGATTGAGCAGATAGTGGATTAAGCATTATGGAGCGGCTCGCGAACTGCGTGTAGTCCACTGACGACCAATCATTTTAGGATTCTATAAGATGGCATCAAAAATACTCTGGAAGCAATCCTCTATTTTGACGTGTTACCACATCCTAAACGCTGTATATGTTCTGAATCACGCGTTGGCTACGTCCGTTCTGAGCCGAAGAGCTTATGAGTATGATTGAATAATTGTTCAATTGAATGCGAGGCAAAGTCGTCCAATCCATCATCGATGGTAGCCGCATTGTCGGCCAAACAATTGAGCGAATGATCCATTTTCATCAATGACTGAACTCACCCTGTACGAGGAGGCGATGTGTTGCTCCACCGGCGTCTGTGGTCCTGACCCCGACGAAGAACTCGTTGAACTCAGTGCTGCCCTCGACCAACTCGAATCGGAATTTGAGGACGTCGACGTCTCGCGGGCGAACATGCAGCACAACATCGACCAGTTCCTCGAAACGCAGCACATCTACGATCTGGTCGAAGAACACGGCCCCTCGGTTCTGCCGATCACCGTCGTCGACGACGAGATCGTCGCCAAGTCCGAGTACCTCTCGTACGACGAACTTGCGGCAGCACTCGAAACTACCACCCAGACACAAGAGGCCTAACGCATGAGCACAACGCCCACCGATGCGCGAGCGATCGTCGAACCGACGAGTGATGAGACCGAATTCGTCTTCTTCAGCGGCAAAGGCGGCGTCGGCAAGAGCACCGTGAGTTGCGCGACGGCGACCTGGCTCGCGGACAACGACTACGAGACGCTGCTGGTGACGACCGACCCTGCGCCGAACCTCTCGGACATCTTCGGGCAGGAGATCGGCCACGATGTCACCACAATCGACGACATCGAGAACCTCTCGGCCATCGAGATCGACCCGGACACGGCGGCCGAGGAGTATCGACAAGAGACGATCGAACCGATGCGACAGTTGCTCGACGACGAGCAACTCGAAACCGTCGAGGAACAACTCAACAGCCCGTGTGTCGAAGAGATCGCCGCATTCGACAACTTCGTTGACTTTATGGACCGCCCCGGGTACGATGTGGTCGTCTTCGACACGGCGCCGACCGGTCACACGATCCGGTTGATGGAGCTCCCTTCCGACTGGAACGCTGAATTGGAGAAAGGCGGCTCGACCTGCATCGGGCCGGCAGCCTCGATGGAGGAGCGCAAACAAGACTACGAGCGTGCCATCGACACGCTCCAAGACGACGAGCGGACTTCATTCGCGTTCGTCGGCAAGCCCGAGGATTCTTCGATTGACGAGATCGAGCGCAGTGCAAGCGACCTCGGCGAGCTTGGGATCGAGTCCCAACTGCTGATCATCAACGGGTATCTCCCCGAGTCGGTGTGTGAGGATCCGTTCTTCGAGGGGAAACGAGAAGACGAGCAGGCTGTTATCGAGCGCGCACGGAGGGAGTTCGGTGCCGACGCGATGGCGACGTACCCACTCCAACCGGGCGAAATTGCAGGGCTTGAGCTACTCGCAGATGTCGGTGGCGTTCTGTACGACGGCGACGAGGCGACCGTCGATGTCGGGACGGCGACTGACGTAGACACTGAAACCGCGGTCGACTTCGAGTCGATGGCTGACGCTGAGGCGGTCGCCGACCAGCTTCAACCGGGCGACGAGACGCGGTATCTCTTCTTTACCGGGAAGGGCGGCGTCGGCAAGAGTACGATCGCCTCGACGGCGGCGACGAAGCTCGCCGAAGCTGGCCACGAAACGCTCGTCGTCACAACTGACCCGGCCGCCCATCTTGAGAACATCTTCGGCGAACCGGTCGGCCACGACCCAACATCGGTCAGCCAGGCGAACCTCGATGCGGCGCGGATTGACCAAGAGAAAGCGCTCGAGGAGTACCGCACGCAGGTCCTCGACCACGTCACCGAGATGTACGAGGACAAGGAGGACACCCAGATCGACGTGGACGCGGCGATCGCAAACGTCGAAGAGGAACTGGAATCACCGTGTGCCGAAGAGATGGCCGCCCTCGAGAAGTTCGTGAGCTACTTCGACGAGGACGGCTACGACGTCGTTGTCTTCGACACCGCCCCCACGGGGCACACGCTCCGACTGCTCGAACTTCCCTCCGATTGGAAGGGCTTCATGGATTTGGGTTCGCTGACGAAGGGCGCCGCGCCCGCGAAAGGCGACCAGTACGCCGAGGTCATCGAGACGATGAAGGATCCGAAACAGAGTACGTTCGCGTTCGTGATGTACCCCGAGTATACCCCGATGATGGAAGCCTACCGGGCCGCTGCAGACCTCAAAGATCAAGTCGGGATCGAGACCTCGCTGGTGGTCGCAAACTACCTGCTCCCCGAGGAATACGGCGACAACGCCTTTTTCGAGAATCGCCGCGCCCAACAGGCGGAGTACCTCGGCGAGATCAGCGATCGGTTCGACGTGCCGATGATGCTCGCTCCGCTGCGCCAAGACGAGCCGGTCGGACTGGACGAACTACGCTCGTTCGGTGAAGAGATCACCGGGCTGGACGACATCACCGAGGAGACTGAGGCGGAGGTGACGGCGTCGTGAGCGAAGCCGTGTCGGAAACGACAGCCGTCGAGGAGTCACTTCAGACGTTCATCGAGACGCTCCGCGACTCAGCGACCTATCAACAATTCGTGGACGCGAACGAACAACTCGAGGCCGACGAGGAGACAAAGTCCTTACTCGAAGCGTACCAAGAAAAACAGCAGAAGTTGCAGGCGGACGAGTTCGATTCGTCGATCATGAGCGAATTACAGGAGCTACAATCCGAGGTCTCGAACAACGACACCATTCAACAGCACCGAGCAGCACAAGAGGAACTCGTTGCCCTCCTTGAGGAGACGAACGACGTCATCAGCGAACAAATCAGGCAGGAGTTCGCGCAGTCTCTTGGGGGTGGATGCTGTTGAGCGCCTCTGACGATGAAGTTCTGACCGCCGCTGAAGCGCTCGGTGCAGACCTCGATGTGGCACAATCGGAGGTAACGGCTGACGAGTTCGAGTCGCTGCTGATCGAGTGCAACGAAGCGATCAACGACGGAATTGGTCTCGAGTACGGTGAGGTCTGCGGCGCTGGAAGCGACTGCTGCTAACACCAGTTCTGGTGTTTTCTCAGTATTTCTATATGGCTTCGACCTCTGCGTCCCGGCGTGCTATTTTCAGACAAATCGCACAACGAGCGCACGTTGAGTGGCCAACATATGATTCGACACCGACCTGTGATCGTACCTCACTTGCCGGATTACGCTCGGACGTTCAGATCGTCTCAGAAACCTGGTTTACGCATCTCGACCGCGATTCGGTTGAGCAGTTCGTCCTCGTACTTCCATTGGCCTACTTCAGCTTCGAGGCTCACGATTGCTATACACGCTCGACACGTTACGAGATGGACTCCCTCTTTCGGGTGTTCGTCCTGAAGGAGCTCCACGGGTTGGAGCACGAGACAACACTGTACGAGTACCTAGAGAACCGTCCTGTACTCTGTGAGCGACTGGGTTTCGAGACGATCCCAGAGCAGTCAACACTATGGCGGAACTGGCATAAGCGGTTCACCCCTGACCTCCGAGAGACGGTCGAAACGGCGGCTCGAACGATCCTCATCAAAGCCCAGAATGCTGGTGTAGGGATTCCGCGTGAACCGGAACGAAAGCTTCGGCACCACGATGACGGGTCTGGTGAGTTACAACCAGCCGATCAAACCACGTTGGAGCAGGCAGAGAAGATCACCGACCACGTCAGCCGCATCGTGTTCCCGGCGTTTTCGCTGGACCGTGAGGACGGCTGTGAGATAGACGAGAACACCTACTGGAACCTCCAGACGTATCTCGGGTTGCGCGAGCGGCTACAGGTCGAGTTGACCGGAGAGTACGAGTACTCACCAATTGTGACGGCTGACAACACGCTGACGCTGTTGAAGAAGGAGACTGGTATCGGGTAGCGAGGCACTCTGTTCGGGTTAGCGTGCTGTCCGAGTGGCTACGCTGCTTGAAGTCTCGAAGCTTCGCCCATAGAGTTGTTAGTGTGACAAGAATACCCGCTTGGAGAGCCATCTGGAGCAGTTTCCGCTGACCGAATCGACCAATTCCACACATCACAGTCTCGATAAACCCGGTGTAGTCTCAACTTCCAGACATCCCAAAAATTACAACTGGTGCGCTCAATGTATACGATGTGAACTACCCGAGCTTTCGCTCAGATAAGACCTCCGCCTCTCTCGATTCCATCCACCTCATCAAATTCTCTCTGATCCCATCTTCCCCCCCCCGTTTAGAATCACAGATGAAACACCATTCATGAAGCAGAGCGAGAACGTGAGAGCGTCTGACCAGGTATAAGCATGGATTAGGATGTATTATGTGCGGTCTGTCGAGACGACAGTGCCGTCCTGGTCAAGTGTGACGGAGAGTTCGTCACCGTCGTGAGTCACGTCGATTCGAAGGCGGAGGGGATCCGTGGATAGCACCGTTTCGCCCCCGGGTTCACAGAAGCCGAGCGTCCAGAACGGTGTCGTCCGGATATCAACCCCTCGCTCGTAGTAGAACGCCCGAACGGTAGGGTGGCCGAGGACGAAGAGACCAACAGCGACGCCGTGGTGAAAGCCACAGCGACGACATTCACCGTGATAATGGTAGTGGTCCTTGCGTGCACCACCATACCTAATATCGCCGTCGACGTGTCCGTAACATTCCGAACAGATTCCCTGTCGGGTCAGCGCACTCCACTGGTGCTGCAGCATAGCAACCTGTTCGACCACAACGCCGTCCGGGTGAGAGTCGAGGATACTTGGCGGCACCGACAGTGGGATGGTGTGATCGTCTATCCCGCAGGTGAGCCAGAGATTCCCATCCCTGTAGACGAGTTGCACAGGATCGTCACAGTACTGGCAGTCGCCATCTGTGTCGACTGGTCCCCACTGCCAGTCGGGGTCGAAGACTCCGGAGACGACCGTCGAGAGAATCGCCATGCCGATGCGCGAGAGACTGTATCCCGCTGAACCCTTTACAAGCAGGTCGTCCATTCGGTTAAGGTGGTAGTTGAAGTTCCCGTTGTCGCGGACGCCAACGGTCGTACGAAGTTCATTATATTCGAGCCACGGGTCGGTTGGTGTCTCCTCGTACGCGGCTGCCAGCGCTCTGAGGATGTCGATCCGAGTCGAGTTGCTCAGTAGGTCAAAGAATTTGTCCGAATCCGTTGTTTGATCCATATTTCAGATCTATGAACCTAAGTCACTAAACATTGATGACAACAATCTAGGAGAAATTCGTTGCTCGGAACGCCTATTTTCGAATCGAGCGATATTTAGACCAGATGATGACCCAACGAATGAACGAACAGAAGCGTACGGAACTGCTAGAACAAGTGTACCAGACGAGCGGGACTGTTGGCAGTTCGATTCCGGAATCGGTTCGAATCGAAGACGAGTCCGTTCCCCTCCGCGAATTTTACTTTGAAGTTGTCGACCGCGACGATCTGCGGAAGATAGAGCGCGAACGCATCCAAGACGTAGTCTCGTATCTCCGTCGGCAACGGTTGCGGTTAATTCGCAAAATTCGAGAGCGAGAAGTCGACTACGAGACCGGACAGTCGCTGGTTCCCACGATTCAGAGCCTCGATCGGGCGATCAATGCTTTCGAGTCGCTGGACGAGCCGTGCTTTGAAGAGCAGGTGCGACAGGAGAAAATAGAATCGGCGCGTGAATTGGTCGATCTCATGCGAAAGCTCGGCAAGCTTTAGGACCGTCTCGAAGCTATTGCACTCAATCAACCAATTACAGTGGCCAGTATCCCATAGAAGATCTCAACAATTAAGGCTCACAGAAACTCCGACTGTTATTCGCAATACATACGGTGAGATCTCGTGTTCATTGCAGTATCACCGGTCAAAACGACGCTCTAGCGAGGGAGAATTTCACGAAAGAATAGCACACGTGGATCCGGTAGACAGCAGAATATTTATCAAGTTGATTGATCCCATCCAAGATAGTGGACAGCTTTCAGGATAGTGTGAACGGCTATTTCGACACCGAAGACCAGCTATCACGGTACCTCTTGGATCACGCAGCAGATTACGTCTCAACGGCTCACGCCAAGAAGCAGTCGATTAATACACGTACGGAAGTTGAAGCGCGACGTGAACGTGTACGAGAGACGTTCTTATCTGCCATCGGTGGAATACCCGCCCGATCTACATTTGTAGGTAGCGAGAGGTGTTCGAAGTGGCAATTTCAGAGGAAGAGTGGGACAAGGCGGATCGAAATTTTCCGCTGGTAATACGGTGGGTCTATTCGTCAATGAGGAACTCGGTGCCATAGCAGGGTATGAAATCTGGGACGATGTAAATGCACATATCGAAATTGTCACACACCCAAACTACCGTAGTGAAGGGTATGGTCAGGCAGTAGTTTCACGAGCGACTGATCACGCTCTTTCTGCCGATCTCCTTCCTCAATACCGAACTTTAGATGCATGGCAATGGTCTGTTTCATTCGCGCAGGGTGTTGGCTATCAGCGGTTTGCGACAGCATATCCTGGAATTTGTAAAATCATGAATTAACAACGGTCGTAGCTATGTATTGAATGGGTCGATTCAACTTCTGCTCAAAGCGGTTGTTGTATATTCAAATATGTATTTATTATAATTATGATTATAAAGCAAATATTATATCGATAGAAATATTATACAGAACAGAATGTCAGACCCATTCGCTCAGGCGCTTCACGACTTCCATTTCGACGAGATGCTGGGCCCCTTAGTCTATCGCCGAGGTGAAGAGACTGAAGAAGTCGGGATTGAATTCTATTTCGACGTCATCGATGGTGACGGGTCGTGGCTGGAACCGTATCTCGATGGGCCACTCCTGGATATGGGTGCTGGTGCTGGACGGCATGCACTCTACTTTCAGGAGCAGTTTGAGACCGTCGCAATTGAACAAAACGAACAGTTAGTTGAGGTACTCCGTGATCGTGGTGTGAAAGACGCTCGTCAAGTGAACATGTTCAACCTCCAGGAGACATTCGAGGAAAATCGATTCAAATCGGCGATTGCGCTCGGTACCCAAGTGAGTCTTTCTCGATCGATGCAAGGGCTCACGCAATTCCTGGACGATCTCGCCTACGTCACGAGGCCGAATGCAACTGCTATCATCGACGGGTACGATCCGGAGAAAGAGGAGACAAAATCCAAACTGGACTACTATACCGATCGATCAGATGGCCTCGCGTACCGTCTGCTCCAAATGGAGTACGATGGAATGCTCGGAGAGCCCTGGCTGTACAGGCTCTTCACACCCGAGCGTTTCCGCGACGCAACAAATACCACCGACTGGGAGATCGTTGAGGTGAGATATGCAACAGAGAATCTCTATCAGCTTGCCTTGGAAAAGCAATGAGATCACGTTTCACAACCCCGGAAAGCGACCGAGCAGCGTGCAAACTGGTTTCGTGGGAGCGTTTTTGAGACGGTAGAGACGCTTTCGTCGCGCCATTTTAGAAGTCGTGTGATATTTTTTAGAGCTAGCGTTTATGTATAGAAGGCAACTAATACTCGCGTGGTGCATATTGGATGGGCAAGTTAGAACCTGTTTCGTGGGAGACGATTGAAGCTGTTTCCGGCGCTCCCGCCACAGATGTCCTCGAATATATCAACCAACTCCAAGACAGTGTCAGCGATGACGAGCCATACGAGGCGGTGAAAACGATCCACGATGCTATTAGTGCCGATCTGGGTAGTGATTGCTCTGTTCCGGATCAAGGCGAGGTCTTTATCACGGTATATCTGTTGGAGCAACGCGGAATCATTGCATCCAACGATGATGAGTCCACGGAGTTTCCATCACTCGTTGCTCGTCGCCCAGATAGCAATCGGCTCCATGAGTTGTTCTGGGAGCAGAACCGGACAATGTGGTGGATTGCTGTTCAGTGTGGCGTTCACTGGGCACTTATACGATACTGGCTCTATGAAGACGATATTCCCCTACAGGAACGAAACTTTACAGACACGACATTGGAGCAGATTCGTGCATATCAAGACCAGAAAAATGACTAGTTTCGGACTGATTACACCTTCCCGATACTGGTGGCAAACTTCTTGATTCCGTGGGCAGCAATCCAACTGAATGTACTGTCCGTCTAGCGTTCGGCGGCAGAAATCGGATCTAGGCTAAACAACGGGCTGTACTGCTCGACCATACAGTTGTTACTTGCCGCACAAAATTCATTTCACAAGGTTAAATCACCACCCATATTGATTAGATAGTTATCATTATTGTGCAGCTCATGAAATGATATAACATATGAGTGACTCCGAATCAAACCCGGCTCGCACGTTCAAATCGCTCGACGATGCAGTCCCTCGGTATGAATCGTTTCTCACAGTCGACGAACACCGAGAACGCAACCAGGCGCTCGCGCGCAAGCACGATCACGTCACGTACGAGGAACACGGCGAGAGCAAGGGCGGAGAGACGATCTGGACGGTCACTATCGGCACGGGTGACCGAAGTGCACTCTTGTTTGGTGCACCGCACCCAAACGAACCGATCGGCTCAATGACAATCGACTTTCTTATCCACGAACTCGCGACAAACGACGAGCTACGGGCGTCTTTGGACTACGAATTCGTCTGTATGCCGATTGCCGACATAGACGGTGTCCGACTCAATGAAGGGTGGTTTGACGGGCCGTTCACACTTTCAAACTATATCCAGAACTTCTACCGCCCACCACCAGACGAGCAGATCGAAGCAACGTTCCCAGTCGAATATGAGAACTATTCGTTCAATGAGTCGACACCGGCGACCCGTATATTGACAGATCTAATCGAAGCACACCAACCGGATTTCATCTATAGTTTCCACAATCTCGAATTCGGGGGCTGTTACTACTACCTCACAGAGCCTCTCGAACCGCTTCACGACGTCCTTTCATCGCTCCCAGAAGAGTATGGAGTCCCACTCCATCACGGTGAGCCAGAGTGGTTCGAGAACGAAGCGTTTGATGATACCATCTATCGGCTTCGAACCTTCGAAGATCAATATGAGATGGTACACGAGGATAATGATACCGAACCCGAAGAAGTGCTGCTCGGTGGCAATGCCTATGACTACGCCAGCCGGTTCGATGACGATGTCGTTGAGTTCATCGTTGAACTACCGTACTTCTACGACCCACAGATTCAGGACCAGACCGAACTGAATCGCACCCGTGAGGAAGTCATTCGAGAGGGTGTCGAGAGTCGGCGAAGACTCCTCGAAGAGATGGGGAATGTCGTCAAGTCCGTCGGTGAGTACCTGCCGGACACACCGATGGCACGCGAGTCGATGGGTGTCGTCTCATATTTCGAGGATGAAGGTAAGTCAAAAGTTGAATGGGCGGAATCAGCCCCCGAAACGGATGACCCAGCAACGGTTGCCCAGTACGTCGACGAGCGGTTTCTCAGACAGTGTCATCTGTTGAGATATGCTGGGATGTTGTTGCGGTCGATCGATCACACTGCAATGAGTGCTGACGAGGAAACGCACGAGCAACTCATGGACGCAAAGACAGTGCTCGAGGACATATTGCACGACCGAATCAGCGAGATACGGGAGCACCTTGATTACGAGACGATTCCGATTTGGAAACTCGTCGTGATTCAGGCTCGTGTAGGCTTGGTGTGTTTAGACTATCGGCAAAGTACCCCTGATGAATGACTCGATAAAGAAGTAGAACTATACAGAACGAAACTGATCGAAAAGTGTTTTTACACAATTATTATCCACTAGATATTATTTATTGAATATATATCATATGATGAAAGCAATAGTAAAAGCTCATGTCTGGAGTCACAGGAGACGGCTAACGGTGGGAGTTGTCTCTTATTTTTTGGCAAGTGCAGCGACTATATCGTCTTGGTAATTGCGAGCGTCCCCGAGTCCGACCGTTACGTTCGACATGAGAATCGAAAACAAGATGTCCGGTTTCGTCGAGCGGCGAATAGCTCCGGAGAGTGCACGCGTTCCACGAACTGTCCCAGTTTTTGCTTGGACTGGTACGTTAACGTCTTGCAATCGGTATCTAAGTGTGCCTTCACCAGATGTTGGCAGTGATTCGAAGAATACGTCAGACCATGGTTTCTTTTGTGCCCACTCTAGCAGGGAGACGATGTTGTATGCCGAGACGAGGTTGAATTGCGAGAGTCCGGATCCGTCTCTGAAGACGGTGGCGTCGGCCCCCAAACTGTCGAAATACCCGTCGGCTAAGTCAGTCCACGCATCGAACGACCCCTCACCGAGTGCACGATGTGCCGTCCTGAGTGCCAGTTGGTCGGCATCGACATTGTTCGAGTACGTTAGCATCGGGTCGAGCACTTCGTGTAGTGGTTCGGATTCGAGATCGATTTCGAATGCTGGTGTCGTCTCTTTGTTTTCTGTCCGCAGTGCTACATCACCTTTGACAGCGACACCTTCTTGTTCGAGGACGTCTGCAAATACCGCGGCACAATGCTCGTCCGGACGCATCACCGGGGCCAACTCGGTCTCCTTGTAGCCGGGTGGGAGTTCCCCGATGGCGTAGATGGTGTTCGTAACTCGGTCGAGGTAGGTGTAGAAGTAACCGTTTGATTCTGCAGATGTTTTCGAAAGGTACGATTCGACGGACACAAATGCCGATTTTGGTTCAACAGTGAGATTGATTTCCCCGTTGGAGTGCTCGGCTGTGAGTGCCACCTTATTCCAGTTGAGAGCGAGCGTTGAACTCGGTGCTCCGTACGAGTACTGTGGATCTTCCCACGTCCATCCTTCCGGGTAGCCAGGACCGCGAACCGAAAATACCGGGCCGTAGCCGGACGTCTCGAATGTAGTGATGTCCGCGACGAGGTCACCATGGATTGCCTTTATTCCCCGTCCGGAGACCTGCTTTGCTAACGTTTCAAGCTGGGTCTTCGCCAAGACATCGCCGGTTCCGCGAAGGACGAGATTGCCGTGAAATTGTGTGCCAGCTGTAGAGCCTTCTCCGATAACGGTCGTCTTGGAACGTGCGTCCGGTCCAAGATGTTCGAGTGCGAGTGCGGCCGAAAGGAGCTTTGCGTTCGACGCAGGCTTAACGGCTTTATCAGCTTCGTGACTCGCCAGTACTTCACCGCTTGTTCCGAGTTCTTTCGCGTAAACCGAGACGATTCCGCCGGGGAATTTCTCATCTGCTTTCGCAAGCAGAGTATTGATGTTCGTCTCGGGATCTGATTCGTCTGATTCATCGTCGGTTTGGATTGCTGTGGCGGTCTCGCCAAATACTGTTCCAACACCGACCATACCAGTCGCTCCGAGAAATGTCCGTCTGTCTGTGTCCCAGCTCTTCTTCATTTTCGATCATGGATAAATTATTAAAATATAAGTAACTATACCCACTCATGCTAGATAAATAGGGTCAACATCCGAGAAAATATTACATAGGATATCGAGACAGACTGTCTAGTGAGGCCAGTTTGAGAAGCGAACAGGTCGTTGAGTCGACCGCTTCCACACCTCGTGGGTGGGTAGTCGGCAGAGTGTCCACCAATGGCTTGCACTATTTACATACTACTACAACGATCTCAGACCGCCCCAATCACTTGACGGACGAACGCCGGTCGAGGAGGTGCCAAACGGGGCGAAATGCCAGAAATCAGACTGCTTATCTCTCGATTGTACGAAGCAGCCGACCTCGATCAGCGAAATAGACGACAGTTGGCATGCTTAAATTTCAGCCAAGCGGATCGACCCCAGAGTACTGTTTTGCCACGGTCAGAAACGGGTTCGCACCGACTCACGGTATGGACGAGCAATTTCACTCTCGACGGCAAACGTTACCAGTAGATCCACCCAATACCGCCTGACGCGAGCCGAAGCGTGGCTCGCCACGCAGTTTGTCTCTGATGCGCTCAGTCCGGAGGAGCAACAGATCAAAACGATGAACCCCGAACTCGAAGTGTGAATGATAGACATTCGAACGAAGGGGACAGAAGTTGGCTAGGTCGAATCGTTATGCATGTCTCTGCGTCATTCCGGATCGAGATAGGTTCAACTTCAGTCGTGCATTAGAAACCCATTGCCCGACGTCAGATGAGGTTGGGAATCAGCGCTCCATCCACACACGAACTGCACACAGATCGATTCGGGGGTTCCGGGATGGTTGCACTTCTGCTTAGAGAAGAATGGAGAAGTATATCACACACCACCACTTCCAGTGTAACCGCCCGGTGGAAGTGCTCTATCCACCATTGCCAGCACCTTGTCCACTCATAAATCATATAATGCAATATCAAACGATCCGCTATATCGGTCGTGAACATCAAAATTGACGTATCGCAGTGGTAATTTACAAACCAAATCATCAACTGAATCGTACGCCTCGTGCGAGAACCAAGCTGCAGCGACAGTCCAGATATCCTCTCCGAGTGCGCCAAGAGAACTGCGATCGTACAGTAATATCGTATCGTAGGCTGGCCAGTGGTTCCGTGAGGTGGTCGCGATCGTTTGAAAGACACTGCGCCGAGACCGAGGCGTAGACGCTGTTAGTCGGCCGAAGTGGGAGATCAACGATGTTTATTGGGTAATATGTGATAAAACAATTATATATAAATGTTCGTTTCAGCAGTGTAAGGATTGTGAACGCCCCTTCCGTGCATTGAGAACACCTTTCCCAGCTTTTGTTCAAGCCTGGAAGATGAGACTACACCCAGTATAGAGAACCCAAGATGCACGATATTAGCCAATCAACCTTTCTGCAGCGCTTCAAACGGAACCTCGGAACCGTTTCTAATTCCTATTCTAACCCAATTGTCACAGAATAACTGTTCGACTCAGAACTGTGACTCATCCACCGGGATTCATTGTATCGTACCGCAGTTTTAGCCGATTTCTGTCTGCTTCAGCAGCGTGAGAACCATGTTTGCTGTTATAAGTTTCTTTAATCTTCGTTGGGCCTTAAATAGTGTTGGACAATAATGCTGTGTATGGAGTATCGCACACGGTCGCGTATTCGTATCCTTATCGGTCTTGTTGTAGCTCTCCCTATATTTACCAACTATTGGTTCGGTTGGCCAGAGATTAAACCATATCTCGAAATAGTAATAGTAATGATAACTGCCTTACTTTTAGTTTCAGGATGGGCGTACTACGATTTCTTCACCCAGATAAACTCGTAAAACATGTAGATTGTGCCCTCCACATTGTGAATGAATGCATTGAGAAGACCACTTTCAACTATTGCAGGCGAGTGGAAGTTGAGACTACACAGGGCATAGCCGGGTGTGATGCATGATCTCATCCGAATTGATGACCGAAACTTCTTCAAATTGACTCTCCCGTGGAGATAACCGTTAGGCGATTCACGGGGAGCCGGAATATCAGCTCTATCAGCCTGTATCAGGACGGTTCTGATCATCATCGTGATATTCTCTCTAAGATCGGGCGTAAACCGTTGATGCCAGGTTCGGCACAATGTCGACTGGACGGGTACGTTCTCGAAATCAAGTTGATCGCAAAGTAACGGATGCTGATCGAGATATTCGACAAGCGGCTATCATACACCCAGCCGTGGAGTTCTGTCAGCAAGGACACTCGCACCAGCGATTCCATCTCGTAGTCCGATGATCCGGTGTAACAATTGTAGATCTCGAAATCGACAGTAGCTGTTCTTGATAGCGACCTAGAGCCTACATCTAGCAGTCATTCCGGCTGAGTATGATCCCGAACAGTAAGGATACCCTGTCCAACTAGCGCAATTCCACTTGGAAAACAAACCAGGATAAGAAAAACGGTCGGTCGAAATACTGGAAATAGAAGACACGCAATTCCCACAATCATTGACCCAACCCCAGTGACAAGACGCCAGTATTCCGAGAAAAATCGGCTATTGATACGATCACCTACTGGACCAGCCATTAGCAAAACCGAGCCAAACACAACTAAGAAACCACTAATTGATGCTATAGATGGCCCCTCTGTGGCAGGTCTCCCAAAATAACAGTGCTCCACCGATAATAAACATCAGCGCCCCAAATCCAAAGCTGCCACGCTGGGTATATGGACCACCGAACAGCAATTGTGTCGTTGGCTGAACCATATTCAGATATTATTACCAGACAATGAAAATCGTGCATATATCACAGCAGCTTTCCTGTCAGCAAGAAAATTCTCCTTCCATGTGACTGATTTCCTCGCCATAATATCGGTTATCGTCGCCTTTACACGGCCAATTCCGTTGATTTAGAGTTTGTCAAACTGAAGTTGACATATAGAAAAAGAATTTTCCCGAAGTGTACAAAAAGTACGGATATAGTAATCAAAGCTGTTGTGGTGAATGCTCCAAAGTGGGAACCGGGGGGCTACTCATAAGCTATTGTGCCGTAGCGTAAAGTGAATGGGTCCAATCACACTACTGAGTGCCGTCGGCCCAGTATGGGCGGCGTTCCTCTCTCCGGAACTCGCGAGTCGCATGCAGTTCGGATGGACGATCTCCGTTCACATCATCTTCGCGTCCCTTTCGATCGGGCTCGCACCGTTTATTATCTACTTCACTTGGAAAGACGTGCGGACGAACGAGCAGCGATATGCGCGATTGCGCTCGTTCTGGGTGAAGGTTTTCGCCGCCGGCTTCGTGATGGGTACAGTCACCGGGATTCCGATGAGCTTCCAGTTCGGCACAAACTTCCCACAGTTCGCCGAGGTAGCCGGTGAACTGATCGGCGGCCCGCTGGCCTTCGAAGCGAAGATGGCGTTCTTCTTAGAGGCCGTCTTCCTCGGCGTGTTGCTGTACGGCCGCGACCGCGTTGAGAACCGAACATACGTCATCTCGTCGGTACTCGTCGGCTTCGGCGCCTGGCTATCGGGGTTCTGGATCCTGATCGTCAACGCTTGGATGCAGACCCCACGAGGGTACGAGATGGTCACCCGCAACGGGATGGAGGTCGCCAAACTAACCGATCCGTTCGCCGCGTTCCTCACCCCGCGAATGCCCTGGATGTACGTCCATATGATGAACGCGTCGGTAATCTCGGTCGCACTACTGGTCGCGGGCGTCTCGGCGTACATCGTATGGAAAAAGCCCGACACTGAAGCCTGGAACACCGCACTCAAGCTGGCTGTCGTACTCTTGATCGTCTCCGCACCATTCCAGGCAGTCCACGGCGACGCCTACGGCCGCCACGTCGAGGACACCCAGCCACAGAAGTTTGCCGCGATGGAGGCTCATTACGAGACAGGGCAGGCCGACCTACACCTGCTCGCGTTTCCGAAGTCACCCGGGGCACTCACCGACCCGCGATCCGAGAACCTCGTCACCGTGAGCCTCCCCGCAGTTGGGTCTTTCCTCGCCAGTGGTGGGGACTTCGACGCCGAGGTCATCGGACTGAACGAGTACGAGGAGAACCCCCCCGTAGCACTCGTGTTCTGGTCGTTCCGTTTCATGGTCGGGCTCGGGTTCTTGTTTATCGGGCTGGCACTGTGGGGTGGGTACCTCACGTACCGCGGGCGGCTATCTGACAGCACACGCTACCTGAAGGCGATGATCGCTGCATCGCCGCTCGGTTACGCCGCGTTGCTCACCGGCTGGTACGTCACCGAGATCGGCCGCCAACCGTGGGTCATCCAAGACGAACTCAGAACCAGCGAGGCGGTCTCCTCGACACTAACCGGGGCAGAGGCGACACTGACTCTGGTCGGGTTCGTCGTCATCTACGTCGGGTTGGTGCTGACAGCCCTATACGTCCTAAAGTGGCTAGTCCGGGAGGAACTCCAAGCGCTCGGTGTCAGAGAGTCGAATGAGGGTCGCTGGCACGGTCCGATCCCGGGAGTGAGCGACGATGACTGACTCGTTGTTGCCCGTCGACGCCTACCTCGTCGAGTCGCTGCCGGAGGTATGGTTCGGCGCCGTGCTGTTCGCACTGGGGATGTACGTCGTCCTCGACGGATTCGACTTCGGCATCGGAATGCTGTACGCGACTCGGACGGACGAACACGAGCGGGAGACGTTTCTGTCGGCGTTCGGCCCTGTCTGGGATGCCAACGAGGTGTGGCTCGTCGCCTTCGGGACGATGCTGCTGGCGGCGTTCCCGCGGGTGTACTCCCGCCTCCTCGCGGACAACTATCTGCTCGCGATTGGAGTCGTCCTCTCATTGGTGTTCCGTGGACTCGGCCCGGAACTTCGCGAGCAGCGCGACGATGAGCGGTGGAAGCGCTACGCGGACTACGCCTTCATCGGGGGCAGCGTGTTCGCGCCGCTGCTGTTCGGAATGCTCGCCGGTCGCTGGCTGTTCGGCGGGGCGACGCTGCCTGTTGTGCTGACTGGTGTCGGCTTGGTCGCCGTCTCGGTCGTCACAGGTGCGGCGTTCCTCGCGGCCAAAACCGAGCCCGTCCTGGCGTCAGAACTGCGTACGTACGGCATCGGTGCAACACTGGCATACCTCGGTGGGGTTGTCGTACTGCTGGGAACTGTTGTCCTGACCGACGCGGGTGGCGCTGCCGACACAGTGCTCTCGCTTCCCGTGGCTGCAGTCGTCGCCCTCTCGATCGCCGTGGGGCTGTGTGGGAGCGTGCTGGCCAGACGCGGCCAATACCGGGCCTGGCTGGCAAGCGCGCTGGCGCTGCCCACACTGTTGACGATCTTGGTCGCGATTCTGCTGTACCCGACGATCTATCCGCCGACCGGGCTGCTGGTTAGAGAAGCGGTCGTGTCGCCGCTAGCGCTGAATCTCGTGACCGTCCTCGGGTTCCCAGTCCTGGTGCTGGTGCTGTGGTACTTCAAGTTCCTCTACGGCGTGTTTAGCGGCCCAATCGAGGGTGAGGGCTACGGGGGGTAACCCCACCGACCTCTCGTCGTTCCGTTCTCTGCTCAGTACTGATGACTCTCCGATCGGCGATGTGTACGATATGATGGAATCACATCTTCGCGATGGTGTATCACTCTCGGTGTCGCAATCATCAGTGCTGTCAACTGGAACGCGACAGAGCGTGTCGTCACGAATTTTTTCGCCGGAACACTGGAAGGTACTGAAAGCGGCGGTCAATCACGGCTACTACGAGCGGTCCTGGGAAGTCTCCGATCTGGCGTCAATACTCGACGAACCCCGTTCGACGGTTCAGTATCGGCTTCGGACTGCCGAGGACCGCATGTGTCGCAGTTTGTCGAGCAGACACTCTAGCTGGGGCCATCGAAGAAACATAGTTCCATATGCATTGAGAACGCCAGCCTCAGCTTCTGAGCCAGACGCCGGAACCCTCAATGAGAAAAACGACCGAATCATAGAACTACTAGCCGATAACGAGTGAGGCAACCCACTGGCATGGCTCCTTGACCGATAGCTGCCTACACAGAGACGCCCTCAAACACATGAACGCGGCTGAGCTCGGCAAATCGCAATAGGGAAGACAATTCACACCCGTTGTGACCGGGTACAAAGGCAAAACCACGAGGGAGCTGTAACATACAGTTACACTACTTCTGAATAAAGTGAGCTTCTTCCGTAGTTGTGGCTCGAACAAGAGGCGTCAAAGACGTGAGGAACCGCCCCAAGCCGCAACCAGAGGCAGTCTACACGTCACGTCTCGTCCAACGCGTCAACGTTTTTTGTTTTCTCGGCGTTCTCACACCCCACTACCGTCACGCCAAACGTGCCGAGCACGTATGGGACGGGACTTGCGACTACCGCGACGAGTAACACCGCTGTTGCCATCGTAAGGGCTGGTCGCTCTCCGATTGCAATGGGGAGTGTATTCAACCCTCCTTCTCGGTCGCCTGCAAGGTCCTCGACGTTCATTTCACTCAAGGGAGGCGAGCGATACATCGCACCACCCACAAACACTGTCGGGCCTTCGATGTCTTCGACTCTGTAGTCACCGATTGGTCTTAGTGAAAACTGTGTCCGCATCAATCACGAATGATATTTCGATATCGGCGTCACTACACACGGGTGAAAATCAGATAAAACGGAGTTATTCAACCTTTTCGTCGTACTCTTCCCACAGCGAATCGAGGTCTCTTCCCGTCTCTTCAGCGATGTGGCGCAATAACTGCGCTTTGTTTTCGAATCGCTGTAGTTGACCCTCCGTCCTCATAGTCGGTGATTCGGGAGTTCTGCATGCACTGTTTCAGGGATGAGTAACTCGTCAATTGCCGTCAACAAGTCAAGTGCGTCGAAAACGTTCGATTTTCCGGCATCATGACAGAATTATTTTAAATTTACACGAACTGAATTTTCATCATATTTTATTGAGTCCTAATTATATTTGTAACAATATTTACTTGCGACGAACGCATACAAAGCGGATACACGATGAAAGAACGACCAAATGTTTCAGCGAGTCCGTTACGAGGTAAGTGACGTGAGTACCCACGTCGAGCAAAAACGACCGGGACGATTGGGTGGCACCCACCTTTCATTGACAGTCGGGTTTCTGACCACTGGGATTTGTTTGGTCGCGCTTACGTTCTTCCCTGTCACAAATCCACTGCTGTCGATAGCCCGAATCGGATTGGGGTTGCTGTACCTCGGTCTCCTTCCGGGATACGTACTGCTTCGACTCTTCGACGCGAAGTTCACCCCGCTTCAGTCGGCCATCTATGGTGTCGGAGTGAGTTTGGTGTACGACGTGGCCGTCGCACTCGCCGTCAACTTCCTTCTCCGAGCAGTCGGCGTTTCGCGGCCACTCGACCCGATACCGATAGTGACGGTACTCGTCGCGAGCGTGTTCGTATTGTATTTCGTCGCGCTACGGCGGGGTTCGTCAGCGCTCCTTCGTCCGTCTATCGTCCCGCTATCCGGGCGCGAATTGCGGGCCGCCATGCTGTTCGTTCCGCTTCCAATAGCATCCGTTATAATCACCTACGTGACAAACTCCAGTGGCCCCACGCCACTCATGATTGTTTTGCTGTGTCTCTTTTCGCTCGTCCCGGTCGTTCAGAGTGCCGAAATCGTTCCGGAGCGTGTCAGACCGCTTTCTATTTACTGCATCTCCGTCGCAGTCCTGTATCACACGACGCTCGTTTCGCCTCACCTCTGGGGTTGGGACATTCACGCCGAATATCACTCCGCACGACTCATCCAGCAGGCCGGTTTCTTTGATCTGAGCGTCACGACGGAAACGATACCGTTGCTCATCATCACTCTCCTTTCGGGACTCTTTTCGAACATCACGCAACTCCCTCTCGTAACCGTCTTCAAGGGAATCTATCCTCTGTTGTTCTCGATACTTCCGCTATCGATATACTATCTTTCGCTCCGACAGTTCGAAAGCGACCTCGTTGCGGTCATCGCTCCGTTTGTTCCCATGTTCTTCTACGGGTTTTTCAAAGTGATTCCCGACAAACAGGCGTTCGGCGAACTCTACTTGCTACTGTTCCTGACGGCCGCGCTGGATACGAAGTTGCGAGTTCGCCACCGACACATCCTCAGCACGACCTTCATCGTCGGTCTCGTCCTGTCCCACTACGCGGTGAGTCTGATAGCAATTGCCCTCCTCGTTGGGACGCAGTTCGTCTTTGCGTTCGGGTCGATAACGAACCTCCTCCCGAATCGAAGAAAGAGCAATCTCGTTCGGTTCCGAACGCTGGCCTTTCTCGTCGTCTGTTGGTTGGTCTGGTTTTCGATAGCCGCCGACGGTATCACCGTCCAGCGAGTTGAGACGACGCTGTACACCTCTATCTCGCACATTGTTGGCGGATACTCGTCGAACAGAACCGGCGCAGGGTACGCAACTCGGTCGTACAGGTCGGCGTACTGGATAGTATACGTGCTCCTGTCGGCGGCGGCGGTCGGGTTCGTCGGGACGGGGATACTGAAAACGCTGATCGAGTTTCTCCAAAAGAACTCGCCGACGACTCACCAAGACTATGCTATCTTGTCAGTGGGCGTGTTCGGATTGCTATGTAGTTCCGTCTTCGTGACGTTTTCGCTCGGGTTCGACCGCATCCTCAACATCGCGCTCGTCATTATCGCACCATTCGCAGTGTACGGGTTGCTCTCGATAACGGAGACGCTTGACGACTGGCTATCGCGGCTTCACTCGCCTCTTCGGATTCGCCCGGCTGCACCGCAGATATTCGCCGTCTTTCTCGCCCTCCTGTTCGTCTTTAGTTCGGGGGCCGCCTTCGCCATCGGAAACGAGGACGTCCCGAGGTACGGCATCGCCCTTAGCGACGACGTCGATTGGCCGACGTACCCCGAAAACGAAGTGGCCGCGACGCGATGGCTGGACTCGAACCGAGAACCGTCCCGGTCAGTCGGGGTCCTCAACCGGCGAAAATACATCGACAGCCGCGACGGGTTACTCGTCGGCGAGATTCAGTATCGCCACGACATCGAACCGATTTTTCCGCAGTTTGCCGTCGTTAAAAACGACACCTATCTCTATGTGAGTAGCCGACCGCTCTGGAAAGAGCGAGGGGACGGATTCGAGTCGTTACGGCAGACGACGTTTTATCGTGCGACGAACGACAACATGTCGAAAATTTACAGCAGTCGAACCTCCGAAATCTACGTCGTAGACGCGGGGGATTATTCAAACGAATCCACCCAGTAGTCGTTGGTCACATGTAGCCCAAATCCTCCAACCGCGCGGCGGTCGCCTCATCGACTTCGGTCGTCGCTTCCGTCCGTTCGGCTTCGGAAACGGCGTCGTCGAGCGGAACGTCGAACCCGTCCCGTATCCATGCCGGAACGGTAACCGGTTCGGAGCGTTTTCGTTGCTGGTTTGGTTTCCGTCTTGGAACGGTGAACTGACGCTCGTTTCCGAGCGAATCCCACTCGTACTTTGTTTCGTCGCCGTAGGCGCATCGTATCGCCCGGTTCCAGTAGCCTTCGTCTTTCGACGGTTGCGGCCCGGGGGACATCCCCAGCACTTCGGCGAAGACGTGCTCGGAGGTCGGAACGTCGTCCATGCCCCGAGCCAAATTTTCGATGAGAGTTGGCAGTTGGAGGTGGGAGACGTATTCGGAAATCGTCGCGGAGCGGTCGGTGTTGATTATCTCTAGCGGGACGTGCAACAGTCCTTCGGAGAGGCTACTCGTGTGACCGAACAGTTCATCGTCGGCGTTGTCACCGAGATTTTCACCGTGGTCGGCGGTGACGATGATGGTGGTTTCGGTGTCCGCCAGCGAGTCCGCGAGCGACGCTATTAGTCGATCAAGGTAGTCGATGTTTGCGGCGTACAGCCCTCGAAGTCGGGACACGTGGTCGTCGTATTCGTCCCGATCGTAGGTCAACTCCCAGCGGTCTGCATTCGCCGTCGTCCACGAACTCGGCGCGCCGTGGATGGATTTGTCCAGTCCCCAGATATGGCCGAACGGTTCGTGACTCTCCATGAAGTTAGCAAAGACGAATGTCGGGTTGGTTGCGTCTGTTAACGTCTCCCGAATCTCGCGAACCATCAGTTTCGCACCGTCATCGACCGGGTCCGGGACGGGTCGTTCCATCGCAAGTTGCTTCAGCTGCGCGAGCGCGCCGTTGGCGAGGCTCTTTATCGGATAGTCGTTCTCAATCGTCCGTTTCACGTAATCGATGTAGAGGTCAAGTCCTTCCCTGTCCGATTCGTGAAAGTAGTTGACCGCGTTCAGCGCTTCGGGATACTTTTGATACCGCGGCACTTCGACGAAGGAGTCAAACAGTGAGTCGAAACAGTACGCCGGGCTGGCGTACATGTTCGCACTGTATCCGACCGTGTGATAGTCCTGAAGCGAATCGCAGATGGTTTCGTGTTCCGCGAGCGACCCCATGTCTCGATTGTAGGTGTTGACGCCGTGTTGGTGCGGAAGCAGTCCCGTAAACATGCTCGCGTGACTCGGCGCACTCCACGAACTCGCGGCCCGGCACTCGTCGAACGAACAGTCCGAGCGTTCCCTGATTCGAACCGCGTACTCGTCGAAGAAATCCTTTCGAACCGAATCCAGCACTAGCAAAACGACATTTCGTCCCATTCTTACTCTAAAGTATATTTGTAACTACTTGGGGATTTCTACAATTTATTATATAGTTATAAAATATAATTGTATGTTTATAATAGACATATTCGATAGATACAATTTTTTAGAAAATAAACAGTGTTTAATTACCTTTCGGGATAAGTTGTTCGTAGTGAAAAACAGTATCACTTCGCTCGCATCGATCGCCTTTGTCGGGAAATTACTCCGCCGATTCGGGGAATACGGATTGTTGATCCTCATTGCACAGGAACTCGGTGCGGCCGCACTCGGTGTCTACTCCCTCGCGCTAGTGTTTCTCGAAATCGGCGGACGAACGTCGCAACTCGGCATGAACGTGGCCGTTCAGAAGTTCATCCCGTCGTTCATCGCTGACGACGACCACGACCGACTGTTCGGACTCAGCCTCTTGGCTATTGCTACGCCCCTCGTCGTCGGAACGCTCGTCGCGGGGACGCTGTATCTCCTGTTTCCGTGGATAGTCACCAAGCTCGATACGAGCGGCGGCAACGTGATTCGAATCTTCCTCTTCGGTATTCCGTTGTTCGCGCTGATTCACGTCATCGAGGCGGCTACGAGGGGGTTCAAGGAGACGAAATACGCGGTGTATATCCGAGACGTGGGATACGCCGGATTCGCCCTCCTCGTTGGCGGCACCGCGATACTGGTACGTCAGACATTGTATTCGTTCGCGCTCGGCTATCTCCTCGCGCTCGCTCTGAGCGCGTGTCTCGGCCTGTACTACCTCTATCGTCTGCTCCCGTCCGTTCGGTCGTCTTCCCCGATGTTCGAGAGTCGAACCGTCTACCGATATTCGACGACCGTCATGTTCGCCGGGATCGCGCACTACGTGATGGTTTGGACCGACGTTCTCGTCATTGGTTGGTTCGAATCCGACGCCGCCGTCGGGCACTACGAAGCGGCGTATCAGACCGCGATCCTCCTCTCGTTCGCTCTCTTGTCGGTGAACGCTGTTTTTCCAAGCGTCGCGTCCGACCTCTATCAGCGGGACTCACTCGACGTGTTGGAACGAACGTACCAGTCGGTCGTGAAATGGATTGCGAGCCTGACGTTTCTCGCTGCGGTGTTTATGAGCATCTACGCGCAAGAAATTCTATCGATTTTCGGAACGTCGTTCGAGTCGGCGACGCGGATACTGCTCATGCTTCTCGTAGGGCGCGTCATCCTCTCCGCAATGGGGCCGTGTGGCTACCTGCTTTCCATGGCCGGGCAGGAGCGACTGGAAACGGCCAACGTCATCGCCGTAAGCGTCCTCAATCTATGTCTCAACGTGGTCGGGGTCGCACGCTACGGCATCATGGGTGCCGCGGTTGCAACCACGTTCTCCGTCTCCGTGCTGAACCTGCTTCGCGTGTTCGAACTCCATTTCCTGCTGGACATGAAACCCGTTTCCAAGGATTCCGTATACGGCCTCCCGGTCATCGTTGTCGGCGCGGCGACGATGCTTTTTCTCAGCGGCACGTTCGACAATTCGATCTTCGATATGATCGTCACCGGCACCGTCTCGGGTGTCGTCTGTCTCGTCGTCTGCTGGAAGGTCGCTTTCACGTCGAACGATAGGACACTCCTCGATTCGGTCTGACACGTCGAACGCGAAAACGTGACGAAATGTTTCGACTAGTAAAATTTTGAAACTTTCTTTTCCCATCGTAAATTCTATACACTTAAAAAAGTGTTAAATGTTGCTCGGCGGATATTCAGATATGGAGATCGTGTACGTAGTCGCCTCTAACAAAGGTGGGCTTCCGCACTACGCCGCCGAGTTGGCGAACGCCGTCTCGAAGGACGCCGATGTAACGGTCATCAAACCGTCGGAGGAAGTCGATGACGAGTTGTTCGACAGTTCTATTCGACTGGTCAACGCGTTCGACCCGACCGAACTCTCGGTCGTCAACCTCTACAACTTTGACTTTCACCTTCAAAAGAACCTCTCTGGAATGGCGTCGTACAACCACGTCAAAGCAATCGAGTGGTTAGACCCCGACGTCGTCCACATCCCGACGGGATTGTTCCCCCATGTGAAACTCTTTCTCTGGTATCACGGAATCGTTGGCGAGTATCCGACAGTCGTCACCAGACACGAACTGCTCTCGGCGAACCCGTCGCTCAATGAATACCTTCGGTTTCCGGTGCTCGCACAGAACGCGCTCAACTTCTTGCTCCCCGAACTGTCGGTCGACCAGACCGTCGTTCACACGAAAGAGAACAAGCGGACGCTCCAGAAAAAAGGTGTCTCGGGCGACAATGTGTCCGTGATTCCGCACGGCGCGTACGACATGTTCACCAAGTACGAGTACGAGGAACGACCGACTGAGGACAACAGCGTCCTCTTTTTCGGCAACATCGTCCCGCACAAAGCGGTGGACACCTTGGTCGATGCCGTCCTTCGGGCGAGGCACGAAATACCCAACATCAAGCTCATCATCGCTGGTGACGGGACAATACCGCCACAGACGCAACGTCGAATCGAGAACAATCCGGAGCAGTTCGAGGTTCACAACGAGTTCATCCCGAACGAGACGGTCGGTGAACTCTTCTCTCGAACGAGTATCGCCGCGATGCCGTACAAAGACCAAGGGGGAAACAAGGGACACAGCGGAACGCTCACCATCGCGTAC
>NZ_JDTH01000013.1 GCF_000710615.1 Haladaptatus cibarius D43
GCGCGCCACTCCGGCCCGCGGTCGACGTGGTCTTCTTCGACGACCAGTCCACAGTCGTCACAGACTATTTCGGACTGATCTGCACTGTTGACGAGGCTCTTCGACCCGCACTCGGGACACCCCTTGACCCCCTCCTCCTCGGTTTCGGTTTGCTCCGCGCGGCGCTCCCGTTGGCGAGTGGACCGTTTCATCATTATTCTATACTCACAGCCAACATTTAAACCCCCGGATGAAACCTTGTGAGTGACAACCACACAAAAACTGTGATAATAACTTCGAAAACCCGATGCCGCTACCGAACTACTGGAAAACGAGATAGCAAAACGACATTTCGGGTGGTTTTTGCGTGGTCAGTTTGTCGGTTTCGCCAACTGTGAAACCTCGACCATCACGTCGTTACTGTCCGGGTTCGTATCTCGGAACGTCCACGAACGGTTGAAAGTCATTCCTGCATCCTGTCCTTTTGTGAGCAGTTCTCCGAGTGCGGTTTTGAAGTCCGTCGTCGTCGTCCCAGTGGGAACGCTCGGTTGGGTCGGAGTTGTGTCGGCCAGTTCTGGCCGCGGTGCGAGGCTCGTTATTTCGACCATGATGTCGTCGCGTTCCATCCCCTCGTGGCGGAACGTCCATGACTGGTCGAGTTCGACTCCGTTCTCTCGTGCCGTCGAGATGAGTACTTCGAGCGTTGCTTCAAACTCCTCGGGAGAGGCTGCCCAGGCGGGAATGTGGTCGGCCTGGCTCATTCAATACAGTCTATGAGTAGTAGCCTCATAAACTCGGAATGCTGTTCCACCTGGTTTCGTATATTTTCACTGTTTGAAACAGTTTGAAACAGTCTGGGAGTGCGTCATTGGTTTAATATCGTAGAACAATTTGGTTGTTACTGTCATGAGCGCGACGGAGAGAGCGACCGAGCGCATCAGTAATCCAGTTACAGAAAGCGAACCGTCCGTCGAGCGCAAACTCTCGACGGACGATGTGTTTCACCTGCTTCAGAGTCAGCGTCGACGGGATGCCATCCGGTTCCTTCGAGATAAAGACGGCCCGGTCGAGATGCGCGACATCGCAGAACAGGTCGCCGCGTGGGAAAACGATACCACGGTGCAGACCCTCTCGTCCAGCGAGCGTCAGCGCGCGTACATCCCACTGTATCAGTCCCACCTGCCGAAACTCGACGAGGAAGGCATTATCGAATACGACCAGAACCGCGGTATTGTCCGAAAAACACCACTTTCCGAGCAACTAGAGTGCTACCTCGACGTGGATGACGAACCGACCGAGGACGAGGACAGTCGCCAGTGGAACGCGTACTATCTCGGCGTCTCCGGGGCTGGAACGCTCCTGTTTCTCGGCGCGATACTCAACGCTCCGTTGTTTTCGCTGCTTCCTGCTACGGTCACAGTCGCCGTGGTTTTAGCGGCGTTTTGGATGGTGTCGATTTCCCACTCTATTTCCGTGTAACTCGCTCAGGATGCTGAACGACTCTCGACATCACGAACTGTGGCGGTGAAAAAGAATCCGCCGAAGTTTCCCCCTCCGAAACTGGACTTATCTCGGTTCGTCCAAGCAGTTTTCGCAGACATCTACACTCGCTTTGAGATAGGTGTCGTCTTCGTGTAGTTCCATTTCGATACGCGTCACCGGGACATAGTCTCGGCAGTACGCGCAACGTTCGATAGCATCAACCCGTTTTTTCATGTCGTAATTTCCCGGCATAGATGTGCGCTCATTCAAGCCTGATGGCCATCTGGCTTACACATGACAAGGAGGGTTCCAAAGTCTATGCGTTAGCATTTCCGCTTTTTAAATAGGAACGACGGATATATTGCGCTAAAAATGAACCGCAATGAATGACGCGTAGTGGTGTTAGTCCGCGAGTTCGGCCGTTTCTTTTTCGCTGACGTACTTCGCTTCCCACTCGCCGCGTGCCTCTATCTCGCGCTGGCCGCGACGAGTGAGGGTGTAGTAGTTCGTCCGGCGGTCGACTTGGCCCTTCTCGACCAATCCTTTATCGACGAGCGTGTCGAGATTGGGGTACAGACGTCCGTGATGGATGTCCTTTTCGTAGTAATCTTCGAGTTCTTCCTTGATGGCGAGTCCGTGCGGCTCGGTCAAACCGTTGATGACGTACAACAGGTCGCGCTGGAAGCCAGTCAGGTCGTACATGTTCGGCTCAATGTTATGTCTACACGGTATTAGTTAAGCGCATGATAATGCGCGCTGTATCGGGTGTAAACGGGGTTTGGGGTGTACTTTCGAATCTGATAACTACCTGGTCTAGACAAAATATTGTCATTCCATTTCGTTCCGCGATTGGAAAAACGCTGGAATATATGTCTGTTCCCGGCCCAAGATAATATTACGGTTGAACCACCACATCAGCCATGATATGAAGAAACAAGAGCTCATTCACCTCCACGGCCTACTGGCAGAGGTACGAAATCAGTACGAAATTAGAAATGATGGATCGATAGAAATACCCGACTACGAGAAAACTGGCGTTCATCCGACCTCGATTCACCATTCGAAAACAGCGCACATGGAAGCGGTATTCGAACTCACAGATGGACTTACTGACGCGATGAAAGATGAAGAAGCGGAGCTTACACCTCACGTTCGGTGAGGTTTGGAGGTGGCCTCTGGGCCACTACAGAGGGGAGTCGTCTACTTTTCGCTCCGTTCCGAAGCGAGTTGTGCGAGTGTTACCAGTGCGAACATGGCGACGATGCTGCCACCGATAGCGACGGTCGGGAGCGTCGCAAGCACAGGTGCGCCAAGAACTGAACCGGCGAGGAGAATCGTACTGAATACGGAGATGCCGAGGTAGTACGCTTCCCACTGTATCTCGTCGTCGGTGTCGTCGTCCACATTATCGCTCTCATCGTCCGTGGAGAGATACCGGTCGAGTTGGTTCGCTATCTCGGTTCGCGTGACGGTTCCGCGACTCTGATTGTATTCGATGATGCCTTCCTCGTCGAGTTTCGGCAGGTGAGACTGGTACAGTGGGATGTATACGCGCTGGCGCTGGTCGGACGTTAGTTCCTGTACGGTGATGTCGTTCTCCCATGCGGCGACCTGTTCTGCGATGTCGCGCATCTCGATAGTCCCTTCGTGGTCTTTCAGGTATCGGAGGACGTGACGCCGACGCGGCGTCTGAAGGAGATGGAATATCTTATCCTTCGAGAGTTCGATGTCGAGGCTATCCTCATCGACAACGTGCGTTTCCGCGCTTTCCGCGCTTTCCGCGTGAACCTCTGCAGCGCTCATGACGAATGAATTATCGACAGAATGGGTAATAAACCAATAATGCTCTCCCATTTTGTTGCGAACGGTTGCGATAGATTGCTAGGTTCCTTAGCACTCATATAAGATGTAATCCAAATTTATCTGTTTTGTTCAGTAACACATATTGGAATTGGTATTATACTGTATTTCAGGTACTTGAAATCCGTGCTTAAAACCGGCCGTTTCATCCGTTTCTCGGGGTTTCACTCATAGTATGTTTCCCCTGCCACTATTCTGGCAGCACTTGTCGGAACATTCACACCGAAATAACGCCTATGCTATCTCCAACTTGTCCAATGTCCCCCGCACCCCGTCCGTTGCAACAATCGGGAACAAAACCCACCGATTCTATCTCAGCAGGCTGTCTTGGGTGTCGAAATACGTCCTCACGTGCATCAAAAGTTAACGTCTCTATAGTAATCACGAGTAATCACCTAGTGATAAATGCCCAGCGCGGAGGCGGGGTGTCACAATATCCGGCCGCGAGGGTCACTAGCGCTCATGACATTGACTCCCTCGCGTTTCAATACCAATTCACCAGCGCACTGCTTTCCGGCCGATTCAGGTTCGAGCTGTTCTCCACCCTGAAAGTCTTGGTTGCCGTACACTGTTCGTTGTCGGAATCATATTTTCCTAAAGTTTAATGCACGGTAATCGAATAACCAGAACAACAGTCGGTTCCTTCTAACAATGGCACATGGTGCATCCAACTCTGACGGCGCCTTGGACGACACGGAGGAGTCGTCGGACGGTGTCGAAACCGCCACCTCTCCCGACTCTCCCAGAACGCTTTTCGCCGAAATTTTCGTTGCTCGTGACGATTTGACTCTTGTTCCGACTATCGAATCGGTTCCAGACGTAACGATTCAGATGGAAGAAGTGCCGACCGCGGATACTCCGCTTGCCTTCGTCTCTGTTGTCGGAACTGATTTTGCGAAATTCGAGCGTGAAATAGAGGCAGACCCCACTGTTCGTGAGGTAACGCTTTTTTCCGCGACTGCCGACCAGCGAGTGTACCGAATCCGAACGACGTCGTCCGCGACATCCGTTTTCTCTACGACTACGGAGCTCGGTCTTCGGACACTCGACGTGACGAGCGGAAACGGTGGCTGGGTCATCCGGGTGCAACTACTCGCGCGCGAACCACTTATCGAACTTCGAGAACGGTGTTTGGAGTCGGACGTTCAATTTCGGGTTCAGCAGTTGTACGACGCCAATCCGAGTGCGGAAATCGAAGGAACGAGGCTGACGGGCCACCAGCGGGATACGATTCTCACTGCGTACCAGTCCGGCTACTACAACATTCCGCGAGAGATTTCGCAGGGAGAGCTTGCGAACGAACTCGATGTCTCTACGTCGGCGATTTCACAGCAACTGCGGCGCGCGACTGGTCAGCTAATCGCCAGTACGTTTGCCATCGAACAGGACAGTTAGGCTTCGAACGGTGATTTCGACGCTTCCGGCTCCGACCCGTTCAGGAAGACGAGGTTTCCGCGTCCGATCTGGACGCGAGTAATCTCGTCGTTGTTTTCCATCTTGGAGAGTTTTCTGCTCACGGTCGATTTCGACCACGAGGTTTCCGATGTAATATCTGCCTGCTTCATCCGACCTCCGTACTGAATGAGCAAGGAACGGATTCGCTCTTCGTCCGTCAGCATCTCCTCGTCTGCAAGATTGCCGACAGGCGGTTGCGGCTCCGGCTCGACACCCACCGATTCACCCGCGACGTTGGTTTCGGGTTCAGGCTCCGGTTCCGGTTCCGGTTCGTCGGACGAGTTTCGCTCGAACAGCCCGGACAAAACCGTCCGTATCGAAGCCAGCGGGCCGTCGGATTGTGGTTCAGCTTCGATTTTCTCGTCCGCTGGCTGCTCGGTTTCCGTCGTGCTTTCCTGTGGGGTGTAGGCGGGCGTCGTCGTCCATTCGGCACCGTCTTCGGAAATTTCGACGACAATATCGAACAGCGTTTTTAGCGTGTTGATGGTCTCCGGGTCGTGAATGTCTGGATCCATCTGGAAATAGCCGACTGCTCCGGCGGCTTGGATGCGGTGTGTGAGAATGTGGAGATAGCGGAATGCGGTGTCGAAATCGACGTATTCGAGGAGGACGGTGAGCGTCTGTACCGATACTACCGGTTGTTCCTCGTCGTCAGTCCACGATTTTAGATGGCTGCTCAGAGGAACGATGATTTCCATCGGGTCGGTCGGGTCGACGACTGCCGTTGTTACCCCATCGGGCGTCTGTTCGTCGAAGTCCGACGGCTGACTCATGCCGCTCGCGTGGATGAAACGCATCTCTTGCGGTAGATGACCGATGCTTCGTTGCCAGTCACCGAGCCACTGATCCGGTGGCTGTGTGTAGGTGACTGCCGCGATATTGGCATCGTTCGGCGGCGTCGAAGCTACAAGCTCCATGTGGGCCTGATTGCCGTCTGGCGTCAGCGGCGCGAGTACGAGGACGTTTGCGGCGTCTTCGAGTTCTTTTTTTATTTTACGAACGTTCATTTATGTTATGTCCCATACATAAGACGACATGTTGGTATAGTGGCTGTAATTTCAGTTGCTTGTTCGATATAACCGACTATCAATGTATAGTTTTCCCCCTTTATCTCGTGCTACCCGACCGTATCCTTTGTCTGTGAAACCCCATTATTTCGACCAACGAGTCACTCATTTGTGGCTGTTTTACCTCGTCTATATTCGGCGTTCCGATTTTTCTGGATGGGGAATATGCCGAGCCGTTTCGAAAACTCGCGGACGGACATGGGAGTACGCACACGCTTGCCTCTGCGACACTTGTCCGGCTCTCCTTGTTCATGCCTGCCCCGAGTTGCGACCGACAACTCGCGTTCGTTGTAAGCCATACAGTAACTTACTGTAAAGGCAGTGTGTGAACATTAACACTCCTTATTATCCACCCTCTTAGCAAAAAACATGGGCTTGCAAATGCAGGGTCATCCTTCGTGTCGAAGTGTGTTCGTAATGAGGTTTGCGTGCCCACGACGGAGACGCGTCGAGAGTGCGTTCGGCGAGATGTCAAGTTCGACTGCAACGTCCTCCAAGGTAATATCGCGCGGAACGCTGAAGTAGCCCGATTCGAGCGCGACCAGCAACGCTTCTCGTTGCTTTGTCGTCACCTCGTACTTACCCAGTGCGTCGGGGTGTCGAGACTCGTATAAACGCGTTAGCTGAAATGAAAGCGAATGTTCCGTACAGTAGTCGTGGAAATCCGTCAGTGACGATTCGTCGGGAAACAGCAACTTGAGGTTCCACTCGCGCCCTTCGCTTGTCGCTTCGAGAATCGTCGCTTTCGCCTTCGAAACCGCGTGCGAGATGGTTCCGATTCGTTGTTGCCAGACAACGCGGTAAAACTGCTTGTCGCTATGGTCTTCGAGTTGGATGACCGCCTCGACGCTTTTGTCAGCCTCAAGCGCACATTCGAACGCATCGAGTTGTTCACCGGTCACCCAGAAATATGGGGTCACGTGCTGACTGTCCGCGACGACTCGCTCGATTTCTATTCGAACGTCAGGAACTGCCTCCAGCGTTTCTCGCAGAATAAACTCTTTCGCAGGTACCGTGAACTCGGTTAGAACGCTCATCTATTTACAAAACCACATTTTTTCGAAGCTATTGTAGTTACCGGTGAGGGTGGGTTTCAGTCGGTTAGCTAACCGTTTTCCGCCTGTTTTTGGTGATGATATCGAAACGCTTTTATAAGTTTGCGGAAGACTCGTACATTAGTTGTAATAAAGGGTGCTTCGTCCATGATTTATATTCGAAGGAACTTCGCACGTACGAATCATATCGCTACATTTGATATAGCGAGGATATTCAACCCCCACGTAACCAATGTCTGACGTGTCCACCGTTCTCATCGTTGACGACGAACATGCGATTACCGACTTGCATGCTCGGTGGCTCGAAGATTCCTACGACATCAAAAAGGCGTACAATGGAACCGAGGCACTGGAGCAGATAGACGACTCCGTCGATGTCGTTCTCCTCGACCGGCGGATGCCCGATCGCTCCGGACGGGAGGTTCTCGGCGAAATCCGCGAACGAGGTATCGACTGCCGCGTTGCGATGGTGACCGCGGTAGAACCCGACTTCGATATTCTCGAACTCGGCTTCGACGACTACATCTGCAAGCCTGTTTCCGACCCAGAGCAACTTTGGGAAGTCGTCGCCTCACTCGAAACTCGTACCGCCTATGATTCGCAGGTACAGGAGATGATGGCGCTGTCTTCGAAACGAGCGGCGCTGGAGCAACGAAAAGATCCGGACGAACTTGCCGAAAACGAGGAGTACACCGCCCTCGAAACGAGGTTGGCAACCCTTCGGAACGACTTGTCCGACACCGCGATGGGACTGGACGACGACGACCTCCACGCCGAGTTCTACGACCGGAACACCGCCGGGTCGAAACTGATGCAGTCATCGGAACGAGACGACGCACCCGAAACTGAAGAGTAGGCATTTTTCAGTTTTCTGTGGTTTTTAACATCCGATAGAACTATGAGTTGCGGTTCTAAATCTGCCACAATAAGCACATCTATGACGCGGAACCGCCTACTGCGCATCTCAACGGGAGTGTCCGGTCTGGACGAGATACTGCATGGTGGACTCATTCCGGAACGGAACTACCTCGTCCGAGGTGACCCCGGAACGGGAAAGTCGATTCTCGGGATGAACTATCTCGCCGCCGGTGCTGAGGCGGGCGAATCTGTGTTGTTCGCCAACTTAGAGGAATCCGAGGACACTATCCGGAAGAACGCAGAAACGCTCGGTATCGACCTTTCTGCTGTCGAGTTCCTCGATTTGAGTCCTGATTCAAACGTCTTCACTGACCAACAATCCTACGATATCTTCACGCCGACCGAAGTCGAGCAGGAACCGTTGGCGCGAACGATTACGGAACAGGTCGAGTCTATCGACCCGGATCGAGTGTTCATCGACCCGATTACCCGCCTTCGCCATCTCACGTCGAGTCAGTACCAGTTCCGTCGGCAGGTTATCTCCCTGATGCATTTTCTCAAAGAACAGGGCGCTACGGTGTTGTTTACCTCGCAGAACACCCAACAGTCGTCGGACAACGATTTGCAGTATCTGTCCGACGGCAGTATCGAACTCGAACGGACGTTCGCCAACCGAACGATAACTGTGCCGAAGTTTCGTGGCTCGGCGATTCGACGGGGGAACCATACGATGTGCATCGAGGAGGGTGGCATCATCGTCTATCCCGAACTCTCGCACGACGACCGCGGGCGAGAGTTCGTCGCCGACCCGATTTCGTCCGGTCTTCCCCAAGTCGATGAACTGCTTCACGGTGGTTTCGAACGCGGAACGATTTCCATCCTGAGTGGGCCGTCGGGCGTCGGCAAAACGACGTTGGGGACGCAGTTCATGAAGGAGGCCGCAGGCCGGGGTGAACGGTCGGTTATCTACCTGTTCGAGGAGACAGAAAAAACGTTTCGCCGACGCTGTCACTCCATCGGAATTCAGGTCGAATCCATGGCGCGGGAAGCGTCGCTCGCCATCGAAGCAGTCGAGCCACTTCGCCTGTCCGCGCTCGAATTTGCTCGCAAAGTGCGTCGGGAGGTCGAGGAAAACGACACGGACATTGTGATGATCGACGGCATCGACGGCTATCGCCTCTCTCTTCGTGGAGAGTCCAGTGATCTGACCCGACGCCTCCACTCACTCTGTCGGTCGCTGAAGGATATGGGCGTGACCGTCATCCTCGTTGACCAGACGAGCACGGTCGCTGGCGAGTTTTCGGCGACCGACGCTGGCGTCAGCTATCTCGCGGACAATATCGTTTTTCTTCAGTACGTAGAGACACTGGGCCGGATGCGAAAGGCTATCGGCGTGCTGAAGAAACGAACGAGCGACTTCGAACGAACCCTCCGTGAATTTCACATTACGGAACAGGGTATCAGGGTCGGTGAACCGATCACAGGACTTCACGGCGTTCTGAACGGGTCACTCCAACTGGCCGACAATCCGGAGCAGATTCCATCGCACGATGATTAGATATGGATAATCCGAACAACTACCGATGAACGAATATCAACCGATGAGTACACAACTTTCCGCCAGAAGTATTCTCCTGCTCATCGACCATCGGCGAAACCGACGGTTGCTGGCCGACTGGTTGAACTCCGAGTACGAAGTCATCCTCCCTGAAAACGGCGTTGAAACCACGTTCGACCTCTGTATCGTGGACGAGACGTCATTTAGCCGCTACCGCGACGAACTCGACGCTCGAAAGGAGTCGGCGTTGCCGACGTTCCTTCCTTACTTGCTGGTCACATCGACTACCTCTCCGGCACGAACACCGGAAGTGTGGAAGGGTGTCGATGAAGTCATTACGACACCCATCGAGAAGGCGGTACTACAGGCGCGCATCGACGGATTGTTGGAGCGACGCAGGCTCTCGGTCGAAATCGAACGTGAGAAAGAACAAAGCGAGGAGCGGTTTCGAACGCTGTTTCAGACTGCGCCCGACCCCGTCTTCGTCCTCGATGCGGACGGTCGGATACAGTCCGTCAACGACGCGTTTTGTCAAGTGTCCGGACTCGAACGAACTGCCGTTCTCGGCGAACGCGTAGAGAACATTCACGCATTCCCCAACGATTCGCTCGAACGACTGACCGCGGACATTTGTGGACAGGAAGATGACGACCAACTCCCACCGTATTCGGTGACGTATATGACGCCGGATGGGGAGACACGCTATGCGGAAATCAACACGGCGCAAATGCAGTTCGACACGGAGCGCCCGGAGATAATCGGTATTTTCCGCGACGTGACCGAACACAAGCGCAGAAAACAGGAACTCCAACACCAGAACGAACGGTTGGACGAGTTTGCGAGCATGCTCGCACACGAACTTCGGAACCCGTTGGGAATCGCACAGGGGTATCTTCGGGTTGCGGAGTTAGAAAACGCCGACGACGCCTTCGATGAAGTTCGTGAAGCACACGACAGAATGGAGCGGATGATAAACGAAATGCTCGACCTCGCGCGCAGGCCAGGGGCCATCGAGGACACGGAGCGGACGGAGTTCCACGACATCATCGAAAGCGCGTGGTCGAGGATGGCCCCCCCCGAGGCAACCCTCGTGTTGGAAAACGTCGGTGGGGAGATTTCGGCCGACGTTGACCGGCTGAGTCAGGTGTTCGAAAATCTGTTTCGAAACGCCGTGGAACACGTCGGCGAGGACGTAACCGTTCGCGTTGAGCGCCTTTCCGATGGGATTCTGGTTGAGGACGACGGCCCCGGGATTCCGGCGGAACACCGCGATACCGTCTTCCAGAGCGGGTACACGACCGACAACGGAACCGGCCTCGGTCTTTCTATCGCTCGACAAATCGTCGAAGCTCACGGTTGGGATATTGACGTCGCCGAAGGGAACGACGGCGGTGCTAGATTCGAAATCACGGGGATGCAGTTCGGTGAACGGGCGGAGTGACCGCCCGTTGGGGGTGGAAACAAAATCTGGGATACGCGTGGGGGATAGCAGTCGCGCATGCCCAACCTCTTGTGCGGGCAACCGCCCCGCACTTTTACTATAGTGACGAGATAAAAAAGAAATTTCCCTTACCCGGTGTGAAAGTAAAACCGTGTGCTCTGTGGAGTAAAGCCGCTCCACAGCCGAGCTGAGAAGAAACAGTTTCCCACCGGAAAAATGGCTTTCCCGTCCGCGTCAAAGGCTTACCCGGCGTTCGAAGGTTGGACTTGCGGCGGCACCGTGCTTCAACGCGCCCCACGGAGTACATTCTGGGCAGGCGAACACCACACCCTCTGCCCCAAACATCCGAACGAATTTCGGGTCGACGTGGTCGTTCTTACACGTCGGATTTTGACACGTCACGTATCTACTTGGATTCGATTTCAGTCTCCACACCTGTCGTTTACGGCTGACGATACCGGTCTGACTGCCATCGGACTGTTCGGCTTTAGCCATCCAGAACCACCTTCTCGCGCGTGAGGTTCTCACCGGTTTTTCTGTCGTGGAGTTCCCAGAACTCCGCGTCGATGTCGGGAACCCGACTGCACTGATGGCACCAGAAGTGGCTGTTGGTCGGTTCCCAACTGGTGTGCCCGTTCGGGCAGGTGTAGCGCCACTTCGCCATCGGGGTATCGATGTCGTGTGTACTCATATTTCTGCCTACAACTATCCTACTCAAAACTTCGAGTCTTACGTGGAGTGAAAGTAAAATCGGGCGTGTTCGACATCGTTACCACCAGAGAGGCAGTCTTCTCCGAAGCAAGCGGTTTACTGCTCGGTGAAAGTGATTCATCGAACTCGCGGTAGAGCTGCTAATTTTGGAAATTTGTATATATTTCCCAGTTTTGCCGTTTTTGACAGTTTTGCCAATTTTACCAGTTTGTATGTATTTTATGATTTTGCTGGTTTTGCTGTTTTGGATGGATTTGCTATCTTGGGCTATCCCACGTTTCCCGCCGATACGCCATTCCCCAGAATGTTGTTTCAAGACGCGTACTCGTCAAAAACGCCTCTTTCATCGCTTGCTGTTCTCCCGGGTATTCCTCGGCACAGTGGTCAACGAACGTGCGCATCCATTCCACCGATTCTCGAAATTCGTCGCTCGTGTACTTCTCGATGAAGGGAGTGTACCGATGCTCCTCTTCTGCGATGGTCGCCATGTGGTCTGCAATGTCGAGGTAGCCTTGTCCGCACGGGTAAATCGCCGCGGCGAGTTCAGCGAGCGACCCCTCGTAGGCAACTCGAAGAAGGTAGTTCGTGTACGCGACGCACGTCGGCGCTTTTGTGACTGCTTCGAGTTCGGCTCGTGAAATTCCGTACTCATCGGCGAACTCCCGATGAAGTTCCAACTCGTCGGCGAGAATCGCGTGTGAAATCCCGAGTAGGTGGGTCATCGTCTCCTCGTCGCGCGCCTTGCACCCGCCGATGGCGAACACGCGAGCGTAATCGAGAAGGTACCGGTAATCCTGTTCGACCCAGTGGCGAAACGCCGCCGGGTCGAGGGTTCCCTCGGCCAATTCGACCACGAACGGGTGTTCTTTCTGTGCGTTCCAGAGGGCTTCGCCGTCGGTCAGTAGTTGGTCGCTGAACGCCATGACTGACCGTCAGTTTCCCAGAAATATAATTTAGTGGTATTACTCAGTCATCGCCGGTTGCTAACTCACGGCTTACCCCCTCTATGCTCGATTCCACCGACGAAATAGAAACTAAGAATCGCCTACAGCAGGTCGAGGACGTGTTCGACGACCTCATCCTTCGGAACCTGCTCTTCCTCACCCGACTCCATGTTCTGTACCGTCACGACACCCTCGTTTAGGTCGCGCTCGCCGACGACGACCGTATATTCGGCGTTGATGCGGTCGGCGTAGCCGAACTGTTCGCCGACACTGCGGTCGGTGAGGTCTGTTTCGACCGTCAATCCGCCTTGACGAAGCCCCATCGCGTACTCCAATCCGATTTCTCCCACGGAATCGGACACAGACAGGACGTAGGCGTCGGTCGAAACGTCTTCTTCCGGCCACTCTCCCAATTCCTTCATCAGGTGCATCGTCGGCGAGTAGCCGAACGCGAACCCGATTGCCGGAACGTCTCGACTTCCGAACTGGCCGATGAGGTCGTCGTACCGGCCTCCACCGAACAGAGCGCGCAGGTCGCTTTCGGTGGCGAACGCCTCGAACACTAGGCCGGTGTAGTAGTCCATCCCGCGCACGATGGAGAGGTCGAAGGTGCACATCGATTCGACGCCGTAGGCCGAAAGCGCATCGTAGAGTTCGTGCATCCGCCCGATTGCTTCGTCTGCGGCCTCGCTTTCGGGAGCCTTATCGGAAAGTTCGACCAGCGCGCGTTCCATCTCGCCGCTGATGGCGGTGAGTTCGTCGATTTCTTCGGCCGTTTCCGGGTCAACACCCTCGGTTTCGAGCTTGTCCAAAAACTCTTCTCTGTTGATTTTCTCCTTCTTGTCGATGACGCGCATCACGTCCTTGCTCTCGCCGACGCCGATTCCGCGAAGCAGTGCGTCGAGCAGTTTGCGATCGTTCAGTCTGAACTCGACAGAGTCCGCCACGCCGAGTTTCTCGAAGATGGTGCCAGCACAGGCGATGATTTCCGCGTCGGCCTCGACGGATTCGACGCCGAAGATGTCGAAGTCGGTTTGGAAAAACTCGCGGTCGCGGCCCTTTTGTACCGCCTCGTAGCGCCAGCGTTTCGAGGTGTCGAACCACTTAATCGGGGTTCCGAGGTCTTTGCGCTGTTGCACCAACCGCGCCCGAGTCGGCGTCTGTTCGGGAATCAAGGTAACTTCGCGCCCACCTTTGTCCTCGAAACTGTACGTCTCCTCGACGATGTCTTCGCCCGACTTTACCCGGAATAGGTCGGTGGGTTCGACGCTCGGCGCGTCGATTTCGCGGAAGCCGAACTCGCGGCCCGTCTCCTCGACGGTGTCCACGATTTTGCGCCACGCCGCCCACTCTCCGGGATAGCGGTCGTAAAAGCCCTTTAGGCTCTCGAACTCGTCCATGTGTGGCGTATCGAAGGCGAGCGATTTACGTTTGGCTATCTCTGGGACGAAAACACATATAATCACTGTGTATTTTCGAAACCCTCGTTGAGCGACCCCGAAGCCGACGAGCCACTCCGGGAAGAGTTCAGTGCTGTCGATAAATCCGCAACTGAAATTCTCGCCGATGCACGCGAGAGCGTACTTTACGACGTTGGAAGTGTCGCAGAATGGTAGTACGGCCGCGCTGCTATACGTTCTACTGCACCTGTAATTTCTTCCATCTGAGTCAGGCGATGTATAACAAAACGACTGTCCGACGCCATCACAGTCGATGGCACTCGGGGGTTGGGTTTCCGGAAAGACAGTATCGCTGGTGTTGGTGTGCCTGCTCGTCGCTGGGGCGTTTGCGCCTCCCGCGACGGCACAGTCAGCAGGGGAACCTCCGGATGTCTCGATTTCTATCGAACGACCCGCGGACGATTCGACGACAGTACAGTATCAACTCGACTTCGACGCTCCGGCGGAAACGGAATCGTTCTGGCTCATCAACTACACCGGAACCGTCGTCTCTTCCGATGGATTCGTCAGCGGTCAAACGCAAAACGACGACCACGCACTTCGCTGGGATGGCGAAACGGAATCACCCTCTGTCACCGTCTCCGCGGACGTAAACGGCGGAAACGGTCGGGAGTTTTCCGCCACCAACGACTGGATACTCTCGCCGACGCCGCAGTTGTCGGTTGCGTGGATGTCTGACGGGAGTGATGAGTGGCAGTACCGTCAGCCGCTTCAAGATGATTCCGACGATTCGACCGTCGAGTTCTCCGATTCGGGCGTTCTCGGGTCGGCCTTCACCTACGTTGGCGACTACGAAGAACACACCCATCGCGCAGACGGCCAGCGGTTTAAGATGGTCGTCGTCGAGGGTGCGAATCCCGCGGAGTCTCCCGCTGACGTTTTCGAATCGTGGACGGCGACGAGCAAAGCCATGCCGGGCAAGTCGCCGGACGAAGTGCTGGCTTTCGTCCTTCCCGACCCCAGTTGGCGTGGCGGATTCGCCTCGCCGGAACAGGACGAACTGTGGGTTCACGAGGATGCTCGGCTCTCCGACCCGCAAAACCTCTGGATTCACGAGTACGTCCACACGCGTCAGTCGTTCGAACTCGGCGAGGATATGACGTGGTTCCGTGAAGCCAGCGCGGCCTATCTCGCGTCCGATTTGTCGATGGAACAGGGCCGAACGTCGCCGTCTGCTGTGGCACAAACGCTCACCGCGAAGGATTTCGGTGAATCTGTGCTTTCGAAGTCGAACTCGTGGGAAAACGGCGAAGTGCCCTACTACCGCGGTGCGTATACACTGTGGGCGCTTGATGCGAAGATTCAGCAAGCAACTGACGGGGAAAAGAGCCTGCTCGACGTGTTCGACCGGATGAACGGCCACGAGGGAACCGTATCCTACGCCGATTTCCAAAGCATCGTCGCGGAGGTGTCCGGTCAACCGATGAACTCGTGGCTCGACCAGCACGTGACGACCGCTGCAACCCCGGAACTGCAAACTATCGCAGCCAGTGTCGATGACGATTCGACCGTCGATTCCGGTAGTTCCGGCGTCGGTGATTCGAACGGCGGGCAGGCATCCGGCGAAAGCGCGGATGATGCTGGAGATGGAAGCGACGACCTCGATATGCTCGACATAGAACCGTTGGCGACGACCGGCGACCTCCAATCGACGCTGATACTCTGGGGTGGATTGGGACTCATCGGAGTGGTGTTCGGGCTGACGATTGCCCAGTACGTGTCTGGGTTGATGGAACGAATACGCGAAAAATAGCCCGTGCATACGGTCCAATTCTGTATCATATTTGAGTAATCTTTTTAGCTGCTCAACTATTCGTATCCATATGTCTCGTCGTCCCTCTCACGAACTGTTCGGTGGCGTCGTCCTGCTACTGCTCGCCGGCGGTGTCCTTCAGTTGCTCGTGTGGCAAGACATTCTCCACGCAGGTTCTCCGTTCAGTTTCGGTTGGGTTGGAATCGGCTACAAAGAGTACTTTGCGCTGGTTTTACCGCCTGTTTTTCTGTTTCTCGCCGGTGGTCTCGTTTTTCTTCTCGGTATGCTCCCATGGCGCTACATCGAGTCGAGACGCGCATAGCGCGTCGTTCCCCGAATCTGTTATCGTTTTTTCACGCGCGACAAAGTGTAAGGTACTCGCGGCCCTCGTTGTGGCATACGATGACGAACGATTTCGACTCCTCGTGGCTTCACCTCACGCCGGACGAGGAGGTTCTCTGGGCCGGCCATCGAAGCGTGTACAACATCGTCCCGGCCGTACTGGCCGGTGTCATCTTTATTCTGCTCGGTGCAGGCGTAGGGGGAAGCGACTTCTTCGGCCCGGCGCGGTGGCTTGCAATCGCCCTCGTTCCACTCGGTTTTATCGTCGCCGTCCCACCGTTTCTTCGCTGGCGAAGCGAGTGGTACGTTCTCACAACTGAAGAGATATATCACAAAAGTGGTATTCTTTCCACAAATGTCACACAGATACGACTCGACCGAGTGCAAAACACGTCCTGTTCTCAGTCACTTTCCGAACGAATATTCGACTACGGTGATGTCACCGTTTACACTGCGGGGTCTGGTACCATAGACCTCGTCTTTCGAAACGTTTCCAACCCACAATCTATCAATGAACTGTTGACCGAACAGTTGGGTCGAGTTTCGACGCGACGGTAAGTTTCAGGTGGGTGATTTGGGAGATATAAGCCTCAAAAAACCATATCTCGGGGTTTGAAACGATCCGAAACGGTGCACGACGAGTTTCGGTTTTTATTACCCCCCGGTGGTATGGCCGAATCGAGGAAAGCGAAAATGAGCCAAACTGATAGCGCCCCTCTCTGGAGTGCCCCCCAAGAATTCGAAGCCTCGTTGAAAAGTCTGCTAGCTGCCGCCGGACGCGGCGATGTCACGTTCGACCGTTCGTGGACATTTCGCTACGATGACGACAACCCTGACCTGATGGTTGAGGTGACACGACTGGCTGGACAGTCTGGAATCACACGACCGTGTGGCAAGCACGCGCCGAAAATGCGCGCGGAAGCGTTCGAAACCGAACTATCGGCCCTCCTCCGCGATGCGCACCGGTCGAACGTCGCGTTCGACCGTGCGTGGACCTTCCGCTGTGCAGATGGCTCTGACCTCATGGTCGAGATTACACGCCTCGCAAAACCACAGTAACCCTCCTCGAACGGCTCACACAGCCGCCCTACTCTTATACCGGTCTTTACGCACTTTTCTGTACTATCGCGTTCCGAGAGCTTTCTGTTCTCACGTCAGTTCGATACCCTGTAGTTCACCGAGTGGTTGTCGTTCTTCCGCAACGGGCTTGAGACGGTCTACCTGCGGGTCGAGCCAGCCGCGCGCCCACTGCGTCTCGACGCGGAGGTAGTCGCCCGAGAACGTCTCAAGGAGGAGCGTGAAGCGGTCGTTCGTCCGGTCGATGTCGTGAACGTGGCAGTCGATGTCTACGTCGCTGACCGTGATTCGGAGGGGGTCTTCGATTCGGAGGCCGACGAACGCATCGACCAAGTCGGAAACCTTGTGGCGGCTTTCGGTCGCGCTCATGTCATCTGGTCGTATTCAGTCCGGAGACAAAAAGGGGGAATACGGTTTCACACCGTTTTATTCACTACCGGACAGCTAACATACCGGTGCTGTCATGCGGTTTTATTCGGTTCCTGTCTGAATATTGTTAATACATCCAACCCCATATAAAAGATGGGCACACGAAGGCTAACCTCTTTGACTGTGTATTTTGAATGATAGGTCAAGATGTTTCGGGACTGCTACGCAATCGAGGTGCGAAAATGAAACAGGTCGTCAGTCACGTCGTCCGCGAGGCGGATGGATTCCATGAGTCGATTCCGGTTCGCATCGACGAGTTCCGACTACAACACAATGGTTACGGCGGTATCGAGTGGACTGACAGAACCGAGACGGTAGTTTGCCGACGGGTCGGCGAGCAGTGGCAGGCAGTGGTCGAACGGAACGGCTTGACACGCGCCCTTCTCCCCGGATTGGGTTCGCAAAACCACGCCCTCTGGCTAGCACGAGAGTACATGGAGTTCGGGCGAACCTACGACACCGATGACGTGTGGAACGACCTTCCGCCCAGAGAACAGTCGAACCCCTTCCGCGACATTCTTTCGACCGAGCGCGACACCGCCTTCGTGTAGTCTGACGGTTAGCCCGTGAATAATTATACGCCTTCTAGCGGAAGGTACTGCCATGCAGGCAATCGTTCTTGCGGCGGGTGAAGGGACACGAATGCGACCGCTTTCCGGGTCGGTTCCGAAACCCATGTTGCCGGTCGCGGAGGAACCGCTGGTCGCACACACAGTTCGCGCCGCCGTCGAAGCAGGGGCCGACGAACTCGTTCTGGTCGTGGGATACGAGGCGGAGACGGTTCGTGAACATTTTGGCGAAGAGTACGCCGGAATCCCGGTCAAATACGCGATACAGGAAGAACAGCGCGGCACCGCGGACGCGGTACGTTCTGCACGCGACCACATCGACGGGCAGTTTGCGGTTCTCAACGGCGACAATCTCTACGACACGCCCGCCGTGAAGCGCCTTCTGAGCAACGGCCCGAGCGTCGGTACGTTCCGGGTTGATGACCCGTCGAACTACGGTGTCATTTCGGCGGATGGAGACACTGTGACTGGAATTGTCGAAAAGCCGGACGACCCACCGACCGACCTCGCAAACACCGGGGCCTACGTCTTCCCCGAGGAAGCGCGTGACTGGCTCGACGTGGGCGAGAGCGAGCGCGGCGAGTTCGAGATTACGGACGTGGTCGAGCAAGTCATCGAGGAGTACGACGTAACGCCGGTCGAACTGGAACGATGGCTCGACGTTGGTCGTCCGTGGGAACTGCTCGAAGCGAACGAGTGGAAACTTGGTGAACTCGAACGCGACGTTCAGGGCGACGTGAGCGACCAAGCTGTCATCGACGGAACCGTCGTCGTCGAGGAAGGCGCGACGGTGAAAGCGGGTGTCGTCATCGAAGGCCCCGCACTGATTCGTTCGGGCGCGAGCATCGGACCGAACGCCTACATTCGCGGGGCGACGCTCGTCGGCAAGGATGTAAAAGTCGGCCACAGCGTCGAAGTGAAAAACAGCGTTCTCTCCCCCGGTGCGACCGTCGGACACCTCTCTTACGTCGGCGATAGCGTCCTCGGACGCGACGTGAACTTCGGTGCGGGAACGAACGTGGCGAATCTCCGCCACGACGATGCGAATATCAAGTTCACCGTGAAAGGTGACCGCGTTTCGACCGACCGACGAAAGTTCGGTGTGGTGGCTGGCGACGAGGTCAAAACGGGAATCAACACCAGTCTCACGCCGGGGCTGAAGCTCTCGACGGGAGCGACGACGCTTCCGGGTGACGTTGTGACTCGGGACAAGTAGCGTCCGCTGCTCTCTTTGATATTGTACTACTGCGAATGATGTGAGAAGAAAGGGCCGTACTCGGACACTACCGCATTTCCTCGCGGGCGCGGTCAGCTTTGTCCGGGTGGTTTGCGCGGCCTCGTTTCACTTCAGTAGCAGTCATGCATTCGAAACAGCCGAAGACCTCGTTTTGATTATTTCCGAACACGCGGGTGAACTGTGGTGTTACGAACGAACCGCAGTTCCGGCACTGGGTGTCGGCCATCGTGCTGTCATCGACGTTTCGAGATGCGCTCATGTCTATCGACATTGTATTCTCTCCTTCTCAGGATACCACTATTATTATCCAGCAGTTAATGGTGTGAAACGGAATGGAACAGTGTCGCAAAAAGAGATTGTTCCAACCGTCCCGCAACACTGTCATGCGATTTTTTGATATCTATTTAACTATATGAATCTTCTTCATGTGGGGAGCGTGCACCGCTCGGTTTCGCCCCATCGAGATAGACGATGTTCCCGCGTCCGACGCGAAGGCGGTTGACATCTCCGCGGTCTTCCATCCGTGAGAGCAGTCGGCTCACCTTCGACTTCGACCAGCCCGTCTCCTCGACGACGTCTACCTGCTTCATCCGCCCGCGATTTTCCCGGAGTAGTTGGAGGACAACGCCTTCGTCGGTGAGGATGTCTTCCGACTCGTCTGCGTCCTCTTCGGGCGGTGGCGTTTCGTTCGTGTCGCGTACTTCTGTTACGGATACCGGTGGGTCGGAGTCGTCGTTGTTCGTTCTCCAAAGGAGTGCCGCCGCACCGACGACACCCATACCGACGATTGCGACGAGCAGCAACTGAACGCCTGAAATGCCACCCGACTGCGCGTCCTCATCTCCCGGATTCGCCGCAGTCGTGTTGGTGGCGTCGTTTGGGTCGTTCGGATCGAGATTTGGGTCGTTGTATTCGGTTCCATCGTCGACTTTGTCCCCATCCGTATCGGGGTCGCTTGGGTCTGTGTCGATATTGAGTTCGAGTCCGTCACGAAGCCCATCGTTATCTGTGTCGGCTTTCGTGGGGTCGAGTCGCGGGTTGTCGTACTCCTGACCATCCGGGATGCCGTCGCCGTCCATATCCCAGTTGCGGAACGCGGTTTCGTTCCATCCCGTTTCACTCTGATTGACCTCGAACTCGTTTTCCAGTCCGTCGTTGTCCACGTCACCGCTCTTCGTGATGACGGTTTGGTTGATACTGCGGTTGTCTATCGTAGGCGCATCGTTGTTGAACGTCGGTCTGACGCGGAAGAAAATCGTTCGCTCGCCCGGTTCAACCGCTGTCGAGCCGTTGAGTTCGACGGTTGCGGTCGAACCATTTCCGATTTTCGTGCTTCGACAGTCGAGTTCTTCGGCGTTACCACTCCCCCGACGCTCGTACAGACAGACCGCGTACTGGTCTTCGCTGGCGTTTATTTGAAACGTGACGTTGGCGGTGTACGGTTCGGATTGCCAAACATATGTCGTGTCAGCTGTCGTTGCAACGACGGCCGTTCCAGTTTGGTTGACGGTGACGATACGACCGACATCCGATTCGGATTGCCCACCCACGGACATCGGAACCGAAGCGAAACCGGCAACGACGAGAACGACGACAAACACGGCATAGAGCGTCCACCGGTCACGGTTCCCGAAGCCGAGATACATTTTTTTCGAGTACGTAGAGCGAGGTTTAGTACCTTCGGCATTTAGTTCTGTGTCAGACAAAACTAACGCATTAAAATCTGAATTTATTAAAACATGTATGTATTTTTATACGTTCGATTTCCGTCTCTGAACGGTAGAACCATTCGACTACCACCTAAGTAGAAAGCCGGAGGCTGTTCGTAGTCGTCTCGGGACTGTGTTGGGGTTGGAAACGTTAGAAGCGGTGAATCTGAAACAACGGAACCCGTGACTATCGAAGCGCAAACTGGGCACTCGAAATAGCGGCGTAGAGACAGACGACGAAGGCCCCGAGGACGTGTGTCGGAGCGGCAGAGAGAAGCGGGGCGTTCAACCACGCGGCGGCGAAGGTTCCGGCGCTCGCCGCGGTTGCCCAGCGATAGTAGCTAAACCAGCGGTCATCGTCCATTTCGGATTCGGCATCGGCCGCATCGTCCACGTTGGTACTGCCGACCGTCGTCGTGTCGAGGTACGGGTCGAACTGGTCTGCCAACGGGCCGCGTTCGACGATGCCGCGGCTTTGGTTGTACTCGATGATGCCCTCGTTGTCGAGTTTTGGGAGATGCGACTGGTAGAGGGCAATGTACACGCGCTGGCGCTCGTCCGAGGCGAGCGCTTGGAGGGTCGTGTCGTTCTCCCACGCGGCGACCTGTTCCGCGAGGTCGCGCATTTCGACCGCGCCGTCGTGTTCTTTCAGGTAGCGAAGCGCATGGCGTCTGCGCTGTGTCTGGAGGATGTGGAAAATTTTGTCCTTCGAGAGTTCGTCCGGGTCGTCGTCGTTCGGCAACGACGGGCCGTCAGAGAGAGTCTGCGTCGTAGCGCTCATTGTCTTGATACAGGGCAGACATGGATAGCACATAAAGCAAACCGACCCTCTCGCTTCCTTGCGAGCCGTTGCATTCCGTTTACGTCTTGCGATTGTACGATTTGAACGAAGCAAAATATTACTCAAAATTCATACTGGTTTCTAACTGAGTCATGGAATACGACAGATGTTAGGGAGTGTCTAACTTCCCCATAGCGATTGAGCGACTGTCAGCGCAGTGAACAACGCGATGACGACGCCCGTTGATTGCATCATCGTGAGATGTTCGAGTGGCCCGAGGTTGAGCACGGTGCAACCGAACAGTAGTGTCGAAACTACTGACAGCCCGAGATAGTAGTGAGCGTACCGTGGCTCGTGTGTCGTCATCCGATGTTCGCTCTGGCGCCAGAGTACAGGTTCATCATGAGTCCCGGAACTTGGCGCAGTTCAGGTCGTTTCGACCGTCGTAGATACCGGAACCCGGTACGGAACTGCCCTTCGTCCAGATAGTGTCTGGCGAGGATGTAGTTGTGTGCACCCGTGACGTCGATACCCTGCTGTTCGAGACGCTCGACTTCCTCGGCGAAGGTTCGTCGGTAGTGTTCGTCCGCCTTCGCCACCGCATCTGCCGGTGGTGACCCGGTTTCGTACCGGAGAAGCAGTGGTTCGTTCACGCAGGCGAGTTTGCCGTGTTTGAGGACGCGGATGAGGAACTCGGGGTCTTGAAACCGGTCGAACGACTCGTCGAAGCCGTCGATTTTTCGCGCAATGTCGCTTTCCACGATGAGGGTGGAACCGGCGCTGGTGTGAAGACTGTCGCTTAGCAGTGGCCCAATGAGTTCCTTGCCACCTTCCGCACCTTCGGTTTTGTTCCGCCGCGAAATCAGTTGTGTCGCCCACTTCATAATCGGATTCTGCCCGTCGGGATAGACGGTTTCCGCTTTACAGTAGGCCGCAATCCAGTCGTCCGACCGCAGTTGTAGAGTGAGAACTTGCTTTTCGAGTTTGGTCGGAAGCCAGACGTCGTCCGAATCGAGAAACGCCATGTACTCTCCTTCGGCGTGTTCGATTCCCGTATTTCGCGCAGCACTCGCACCCTGATTTTCTTCGTGTTCGAAAAAGCGGATTCGCTCGTCGTCGTAGGATGCGACGACGTCTGCCGTGTCGTCGTCAGAAGCGTCGTCCACGATGATGAGTTCTAGCTTTTCGAGCGTCTGCGAAAGGACGCTCTCTACGGTTCGGGGCAGGGAATGTGCCCGGTTGTACGTCGGCACGATAACGCTCACAGTCGGGGCCATTCGTTGCTCCAACGTCCGTCTCCTCGGGGCTTTATTATCGACTTCCTAATCGTGAAGCGCCACCGCGAGCAGGACGACGGCGACGAGTAGGAGTACCAGCGAGCCCAGCGAAAGTCCGGACGGGCCGACCCCACCGGAAAATTTCGCGGTTTCGACCGCAAGCAGTGCGACGAGTCCCGTCCCGGCGATATGCACGAGTTCCGTCTCGCGCGTTTCCCGACCACGGCCGAGATGCTCGCCGACGTTAATCGCGTGTTCTCCGGCATCCCACGCAACGACGGTTGCGGCCCCCGCCAGTAAGAGCGCCCCGAGCGAAACCGCGTTGAAGATGCCGGACGCGAGGACGGCGACGAAGACGAGTCCCGTGCCAACTTTCACGAGCGTCCGTGACCCGGTTCCGCGCACGGGGACGAGCGCGAGCGCGAGGACGAAGATGCCGAACAGCCCCGGAATCAATCGAATGATTCCACTCATTCCGACGACTCCCGAAAACGCGACGCCGACCGCACCAGCGAATCCTGCGAGGCCGAGCGTTCCGACCAACGCACCGGCGATTTTCCAGTCGCGTCGCCAGAGGCCGAAACCTCCGGTGAGTGCGGTCACGCCGACCGCTTCGAGCGCCAACGCGGTTGTTGATGCGTTCAGTTTCCACATCGCGGCCAGCGCGACACAGACCGCGAGCGCGCTGGCCAGCCGAGTCGGTCGCCGGGTTGCGATTGCTGTACTCATGCGTTCACCTTCCGTGGCCGGTTCATCAGCGCCGCGGCGAGCGGCGTTTCGGATTTCCATTCGACCACCGGCACACCGGACTTCCGGAGCGCACTGAGTCGATTTTCTCGTTCGACACCGGCGAGACGCTGCCCGACGCTTTCCTCGCCGGTCACGTCCGGACTGATGACGCTCACCCGGTGGCCGTAGGCGTCCAGTCGCCGGGCCGTTTCGACGATTGCGTCGTCGGAAAGCGGCGACAGGAGGACGACCTGTGTCGTGCTCGAAAGCCGCATCCGAAGCTGTTCGACCTGTTCTTCGTGTTCTGGCTCCTCCGTCGGCGGTATCGAGGCGAAGGCGGAATGGGTTGCCAACAGTCGTTGTGCCTTCGCGCGATGGCTTCGTCCTGCACCGGGTTCGAGCCAACAGGCTTCCCGCCCGAACGCGGCAAGGCCGACGAGATTTCTGTCGCGGTGGAGTGAACCAAGCAACTGTTCGGCGGCGGAGACGCTGTACGCTACAGCGTGCGGTTCGTCGGTTGCGGCCCGATATGCGACGGCGCGCGCGTCGACCAACAGCACGACGGTTGCCGCGTTCTCCTCGCGGTATTCGACGGTCGTCAGGTCGCCAGTTCGGGCGTACCGATTCCAGTCGATTCGGTGCATGGCATCACCAGCACGGTACTCCCGGGTGCGGTAGAATTCGATACCACTGCCACCTTTTTGCGCGACGATTCGTCCGACTTGGTCGAGGGTTTGATCGCGTAGTGGGCCGTCTGCCTCGGTTGCGGTGCAGTCGAGTTCGGTGTCAGCGGAGATGGTCGTCTCGACCTCCCATGCGCCACTGATGTCGCGCGCGACGACCGTGGCGGGTTCGAACGGATGTTTTCCGTGTTTGGTGCCGACACGGTACGAAAAGCTGACCGACCGCCCCGGCCAGAAAACTGCGCCTTTTCGCGGCGAACCGACGGAAACGGAGAGTAGCGCGGGTACGCCGTCTACAATTCGAACGTCGGGAAGAAACCCGCCTTCGTTGGTCACCGTGACGGTGACCGTCACCTCGTCGCCGGGGCGAGGCGTGCTATTGCTCAGTCGTCGCTCGATGCGGAGTTTCGGCGTTGGTTCCGAGAGAACGTGGGGATACGCGGCGAAGACAACGCCGATAACCGAAAGCAGGAGCATCGACGGGCGGTCTATGGCGAGTCCGACTGCGCCCGCGGCCAGCGACAGCGCGATGACGCCGCGCCAGCGGTGCGTTTCCGTCATGCCATTTCACCCGTTTTGGCGATGGTTTCGGCGGTTCTTCGGGCGCAGTGTTGGTTCCACGTCCGTCCCCGCAGGAGTACGGCGGAACGAGTGCCGACGCCAGCGCCCGAAACCGTGGAATCGCCGATATAGGACGCCACGGCGGGGTCGTCCGTCCATTCTCCGGAATCTACCAGCCCGCGAGCCTCCTCACGGGAGCAGTTTTCGGCCCGCATGAGCGTCTCGATGGCCGCGGTTCGAAGCCGTTCGCGGACGTTTTTTCGCTGGCTTCGACCCACGAGCGGCAGGCGATACCGCCACGACCCGACGGTTTCGTCGAACGTGTATCCCGCGGACGGAACCGTCACCGGTTCCTCCGGGGCGGGCATTTCGGCTTGAACCAGATTTCCATCTCGTCCCGACGCGAGTACCGGAATTGCGACGAGGAGGCCGAATCCGCCGATGGCGACGACGAGCAGATAGTCGTTGCCGAGGAGCGACAATAGTGCTCGAACCGGAAGCGTTCCGGGGCCGCCAGCGACCGCCATCAGAACTGCAACTGCTCCGGAGAGTCCGAACAGGATACGACGACCATTCATTGTCCGCCTCCCAGTCTGTCGGACTGATTTCGAGTTTGGCTGAGGCGGTCGTCGGTGATCGGCGCACCGCCGTACCGCACCTCCTCGAAGGTTTGCGTCAGCGTTTCTGCGGCGGTTCTGTCCGCACCAGCATCGACTGCCTCGCGGGCGCACTCGCCCGGCGTCTTGGTGTGTGGTTGCTCGACGCCGAACCGTTTGACCATCGACCACCACGCCCGTTCGATTTCGTTCGACGGATTCGGCTCCGGCGGTGGCGGCCTGCGCGACCGAGCCGAACTATTCGGTTCGGTCGGGGAGTCAAACAGCCGACCGCCGAACCGCACGCCGAGTGCGATCCCTCCGGCAACTGCGACGAACGGAACGACCCAAATGAGCAGTTGCAGAAGCTGTTGAAGCAGTTCCATGAGCCGGTCGAGGAAATCCAACGGCTCTTTCGAAGCGTTCTTTTCGGACTGCTTTTGCTTCTGTTGCTGTTTGGTCGCGCTCGACTGCTGTTTCTGATTCGATTGTGACTGCTGTTGGTCGTTTTGTGACTTCGCCGACTGCGGTTCGCCCTTCGATTGTGCTTCCTGTTTCAGCTCCCCTGCATCGTCCGGATTGATCGGAAGCGACTCGTAATTGACATCGATGACATCGTCGGGGTTGGTGTCCACCGACGACCCCAGCGTCGAAGCGGAGGTGCCGATAGCAAAGATACAACACAGCGCGATTCCGGCCGTGAGGAGTCTATCCGTATTCATACAAGTCCGTCCCTGTCGGTGGTCGGCCGCCCTGTTCCACCGGTAACATGAATAGTCTATCACCCCTTTCCCGGTTAATTATAGACCTCGTAAAGTTTCAGTAGGCGTACCAGTACACCGAACGAACGACCGTTTCGTTCGGTTTCAGGCGGTGTCTATCGCTGAGAAGAACCCGCACGCTTAGCCACCCGATAATAAACATCGACGGACGCTTCCCATCTAGTATGTCGAGCGACACGCACGCGCAGGTCACCGAACCGCCAGACGCGGGGGACGTGCCACGAACGGAGGATGCACTCAAAAAAGGTGAGGTACCGCGAAATCACGATTTGGACGGACTGGCGGACAAAAACCTGCTCATCGTCTCGCACAGCTACAACCATTTCGTCAAGGGGCAGGTGGACGTGCTCGCCGACTATTTCAACGAAGTGTACGTTCTCGTCCGATACAACCGGTTCGCGGACGTCGCCGAATATCTCCCCATCGACTACGCGAAACCGTTCAGCAAGAGCGCGAAAATCAACGTCGAAGACAAACCGGCCAACGTGACGGTCGTCAGCACACCACTGCTTTATCTCCCTATCGACCTTCACCGCCGATATCTCGGCGACCAACACGTGTTGAAGTTAAAGCGGACGCTCGCCAACCTCGCCGTCGAGTTCGACGTGATTCATTCCCATCTAACGTGGACTGCTGGCTACGCCGGAACCGTCCTCGGGAAGCAACTCGGTATTCCGTCAGTTCTCACAGTTCATGAGAATCATGACCTGTTCGTGGAGCAACTCGAATCCTCGAACGACAAAATAAATCGAACGTGGCGGGACGCCGACGCCATCGTTCGCGTGAATCAGCAAGACCAAGACACGCTTCGACGGTTCAACGACGACGTGTACTACATCTCGAACGGCTTCAGCCAAGACCGCCTTCGCCGAGTGCCGCAGGCCGAGGCGAAGGCGGAAATCGGTGTCCCGGAGGATACGAGACTACTGTTCGCGCTCGGCCATCTAAAAGAACGGAAGGGGTTCCAGCATCTCATCAACGTGATGCCCGAAATCGTCGAAGCAGAGGGTGAAGTCGTCTGTGCAATCGGCGGTCACGGCGGAATGCGGGCCGACCTCGAAGCAAGAATCGAGGAGTTAGGACTCGACGATCGCGTCCGTCTGCTTGGCTACGTGTCGAACGAGGACTTGAAATACTGGATGAGTGCCAGCGACGCCTTCGTCCTGCCGAGTTACAGCGAGAGTTTCGGCCTCGTGCAGTTGGAAGCGATGGCCTGCGGGTCACCCGTCGTCTCGACGATAAACGGTGGAAGCGAAGAAGTCGTCACCTCAGAAGACCACGGCTTCCTCATCGACAGCCCGGAAGATCACAACGCACTCGCGGATGCTGTCGTGCGCGCGCTTCAGAAGGATTGGAACCGCGATGGAATCGAAGCACACGCAGAACAGTTCACGTGGGAGCGCGTCTGTGTAGACATTGCGCATCTCTACGCCGAACTGCTCGAACTGTAGCCAAAAATCTATTTTCCCCGACATGATGGACAGTAGTGGAGTGAATCACTACTGACTATTCTACAAGTGAACAGCCACTATGATAGATGTTGTCATGGTGATAGAACTTAAAGGGTGGAAATACTAAGGCACAGACTTTGGCCGAAAGGTTCTAGTATGTTTATTCGAAGACCGTCAGGACCCACAGGGTGCGGATATTTCGGTACGTCGCCACGGCGTGCCACTCGCTCGACGGTTGTCACTAACGCGCTGGGAGACAGAATGACTCACAAAATCGACACACGGGACGCAAACTGCACTGACAACACGGAATCGAACAAGGGAACGACTCGACGAACCTTCTTGAAAGGCGTAAGCGCCGCAGGGCTGTGCGCCGCGGGCACGCAAGCGATGTCCGACCGAGTGAGTGCACACCACGGATATTTGGACGACTACGGAACGGTCGTCAATATGGTCGAAGACGCCGGTGCCGACCCGAACGGTGACGAACCCATCAACGACCTGCTAGAAGAGTATGCAGACGACGACACGATGCTTCTCTTCCCGCCGGGACGCTACCGCATGAACCGGCAGTTCCGTTTCACCGGATTCGAGCACTTTGCCATCGTTGGCCAGTACAACGTCACCATTGTCCCTGACAACTACCACGACTTCGACGACGGCGGTGACTGGAACTACCGCCTCTTCCGACTCGGAATCGACTACAACCCCGGACGTGACCTCCTGTTCGAGGACATCAACATCGACCAAACCGCAGACGACACCGGTGTTCGTGTTCTTGAGGCCGCCGTCGAGGACGATTTGACGGTTCGAAACGTCAACGTCCACGGCGAACACGACAGCGGAGCATGGGGTCCGGGACGTTTCGTCGTCACCGACCCCGACGGAAGCGGCGTCGTGGAGAACTTCAACGCGCCGGACGGCGGCGACTGGTCGGAAAACACACCGGGAGATAAGCTCTGGCGCGGCCCGACGGGTATCATCTGTAACAACGGGAACAGAGGGACGATAGCGTTCAAAGACTGCTCACTCGGTGCGTTTCCGGACAACGGTCTGTACGCCGCAAACGGTTCCGGGAAAGTCATCGTTGACGGTGGTCTCTACAAAAACAGCCAGACCGCGAGCGTCCGTGTCGGTGGCAACAACAGCGTCGTGAAAAACGCGAAGATAATCGTGGACGACAGCAGCGGCCGCGGAAATCAACACGCGCTTCGCGTCGAGAGCAGTAACTACCTCCGCATAGAAAATTGTGACATCGAAGTCAGCGACCCCAACGGCGATGCCATCAAAACGATGGACGTGGATATTCTCGTCTTCGACGGCGTCGAACTTCGAACGTCTGGAAGCGACGTCGTTCACGGACTCGTTCTCCAATCGAAGAACAAAAAAGCGCGAATCAAGAACTCGAAATTCGTCCACGAAGCAGACGGCGGATTTTCACTCTGGATAGAACCCAGCGACGAGCCTGCCTACATCGAAAATTGCGTGTTTAAAGGAGAGGGCGGTCACGAGAGCGCGCGTGCCGCGATTCGCTGTGAGCGCGACGGAACGCAGTTCAGAAACGTTGCGGTCGAACAGATGGGCACGTCACGACGCCGAGCATTGGTGAACACGGCTTCCGACGTGCTGATTTACGAAGGTGACTACCGCTCCCGCGAATATCCCATCATCGACCACGGCAACGACGTGTGGATAGAAGGAATCTACTCCCGCTCCGAACGAGATCTCCCCGGACTCAAACTGTCGAGTTCGTCCGATAACGCATACATCAAAAAGAACAACATCGTCAACGGAATCCGCGACGATAGCGGCGAAGCAAGCGGCTGGGGGAATAACTTTAGCCTCTAACTTTCCGCGATTGCAGGTAGACAGGGCTTAAGAGACGTATAATAATATAGAAACGTATCTTGCTCAGAGATACATGAATATCTCTGATACGGTTCGACGTGTTCGTCGTGGTCTCAGGGAACCACATCTGGTCGTTCGAGAACTGAATAAGTACTACTACCAGCAGAAAGGTCCCGACGAAGACGGGGTCGAGTTCTTCGACGAAGACTGGGACAACCTCATTATTCTCGATGCGTGTAGATACGATACGTTCGAGAAAACACACAAACTCCCCGGGGAACTCCAGTCGAGACAGACCAATTCGAGTTCAACTCCTGACTTCCTCTACACGTATTTCGACGGTGCAGACCTTCGTGATACGGTTTACGTGACTGCTAACCCGCAGTTGTATCGCAAGCGTGACAGAGTCGATGTGAAACTCCACAAAGTTATCAACATCTGGCAAGACGAGGGTTGGGACGAAGAGTTTAGAACGGTTCGCCCGGAGACGGTCACTGAAATCGCGGAACAAGCCGCCGAGGAGTTCCCAAACAAGCGAATCGTCGTCCACTTTATTCAGCCACACTACCCGTTCATCGGGCCGACTGGGAAGAAATACCTCGACCTCGACTCGCTCGACTTTTGGAACCGCGTCATGGCTGGCGAGGTCGATGTCCCTATCGACGTTCTCTACAAGGCATACGAGGAGAACTTGGAAATGGTGTACCCTCACGTCGAGCAGTTGTTGAACACGTTCAAAGGAAAGACGGTCGTCACCGCAGACCACGGCGAAGCGTTCGGCGAACGGTCGTGGCCGCTTCCGATGGCCGAGTACGGCCACCCGAACGGTATTTACATCCCACAACTGACGACGGTTCCGTGGCTCGTCCATCAAAACGGCGACCGACGGACTATTACGACAGGGGAGGAAGGGGAAGATATGGACGAGGTATCGGTCGATGTCGAGCAACGTCTTCAGGATCTCGGCTACGCCTGAGCGACTAGCAGATTCATAATAAAGTCCCCATAGAGATACTGTGATGATAGGTGCTGTTACGATGAGTAGCGCACTGACGGTGATTTTGTGCAACGAAGTATTCTAAGTGGCGTCATCTCGGTTGCCGGGACGAAAGTGCTCACGCTCGTTATCGGCATCCTTACGACTCCGATTCTGTATCGATTGCTGGAACCAGCAGGTGTCGGTGTGTACACGACCGTCATCTCGGTGTTCTCGCTGTTCATGATTCTCGTCAGTTCCGGGGTAACCGACGGCGTTCGGAAGTTCATCGCCGAAGAACGTGACATGGACTGTTGGGAGGAGTACGTCGTCGGATTCTACTTCCGACTCGCGCTCCTCCTTGCGGTCGTCGGGTCCGGGATTCTCGCGCTCGCAACCTGGAGCGGCGTCGTCGGGCGGATATTCGGACAACAGTACGAGTTGTACTTCTACCTGCTCACGGTGATGACCATTGCGAGCCAACTCCGGGCGTACAGCCGCCGGACGCTGATGGGCTTCGGCTTGGAACGTTACTCCGAGCCGTTAAAAGTGGTTCAGCGAGTTGCGTTCGTCGTCGTCGCACTTCCACTCGTTTACGTGATGAAAGACCGCGGCCTGCTCGAAATCGCGGTTGCTGGTGCACTCGTCGGAAAAATTGCGGCCGCGACCGCGGTCGCAGTCATCGGGTTCTATCTCATCTTCCGGCGCGTTTCCCTGCGAAGCCTCCTTCGCCCGACGCCGGAGGATTTCCCGCGACGCACGATGCTGACATTCAATTCGCTGTCTATCGTGCTGATCTTCCTCCTGATGTCGCTCTACCACGTGGACATTCTAATGTTGCAGGCGCTCGCGGACAACGTGCAGGTCGGCTACTATCGGGCGGCGCTCAAGCTTGCGGAGTTCCTGTGGTTCGTTCCGCTGGCGCTTCAAACGGTCTTCGTCCACTCGACCTCGGAACTGTGGTCGAACGACAGAACCGAGAAGATTTCCGACCTCGCAGCGCGGACGACGCGATACACGTTCCTTCTCACAGCTATCATGGCGCTCGGTTTGGCGGTGCTCGCGGACATTGCCGTCCCAGTGTACTTCGGTTCGCAGTACATGCCCGCAGTGATTCCCCTACTCTTGCTCCTCCCGGGTGCGCTCGGGTTCGCGGTCGCGCGACCCATCCTCGCCATCGCACAGGGGAAAGGGAACCTCAAATATCCGATTGCGGCCACAGGAACCGCGGCAACTATCAACCTCGCATTGAACGCCCTCCTCATTCCACGATATGGGATGCACGGTGCCGCGATTTCCACGAGCATCGGCTACGGCCTGATGTTCGTGTTCCACCTCTGGAGTGCTCGGAAAGTCGGTTTCGACCCACTGTCGGACGCTCGTCTCGGACGCGTTTTCGCTGCGACAGTGCTCTCTTTCCCACCCGTATTCTTGTTCTCCCGGCTACTGGACGTGCGCCTGAACCTGCTGGGAACCGAGTTCCCGCTGTCGATACTTATCGTGCCACCGCTCGGCCTCGCAGTGTTCCTGTTTTTCGCCTTCGGGACGGGAGCACTCGATTTCGACGAAGTGTTTGATATGCTTTCGTCCCTTCCAGAACCCATCTGTTCGCGCACTGAAATGCTTCGAAACAAGGTTAAAAAGATGTCATCCAACTCAATGCAGCAAATGATGGTCGTCGTCGGCGTCCTGCTCTTCGTCTCCGGAATTGGGTATGCGTTCCTCGACCCCGGACTGGGAGTGCTCGGCGACGATTCCGACAATGAACCGCAAATGACCACGGAACCGCCGGAAACAACGACAGTCACCGAGACGACGGACGGAACGACTCCGACGGACTCGACGACAGAAGAAGAGACGACGCCGGAGAGTACGACGAAACCGCCGTCTACGACACCACCGGAGGAAACCACGGAGGAAGCACCCGACGAGACGACGGAGGAGACGGAAGAGCCGTCCGACCCACCGTCCACGACGAGTACGTCGGCCCCACCGAGTACGACCAGTGAACCGCCGGAAACGACGAGCACGGCGCCACCAAGCACGACTAGCGAACCACCGACGACAACGAGTACGACACCGGCGGAAACGACGACCAGCACCACGTCATCCACAACGAGTACGACAACGTCCACCACGACGGAACAGACGACTACCACAACCACGACGGACACGGCGGGAACGAACTCGACGACACAGTCCAACAGTCTGACGCAGACCGAAACGACGCAAACCGGAACGGCACAGACGAACACAGAAACCACGCAATCGACCACGATGACGTTAGGTACGGAAATCACGTCGAGTACGGCGACCACGCAGACAAACACGACCGACGACGGTTGGTTTAGCGTTAGACTGTGATGGACAAGGCAGTTCATCGGATGACTGCGGACTCATTTTTCTCGCGTTCGACTACCGGAATATGAACTAACGGAGCATGAACTGAAGGTCGGACGATACGGAATCGAAGTCCAGTATCGGCCCAGGGATATATCAGTCTCGGCTGATAATTCACGGGAAAGCGATGTCTTCGAAAAAGATTACTACGGGAATGGTTCAGATGGGCAGACGTGCGCTCTCGACGCCGCCCGCCCGAAGCGTTATCGAACGTCTCGGACTCCAATCGACACTCTCTCGTGCCTACTGGCAGTTGCTCTTTCGAACCAGTGGAGGAACGCACACACAGCAAGTGGGTAGCGTCAGCACAACCTTTCACGCTTCGACGGCAGACGACTTTCGTCACTATCGGACGCTGGTAGACGAACGTCCCGTCCTCGCTGACCTCCTCTCCCGATTGGAGCCGGACGACGTGTTCTACGACGTCGGCGCGTACATCGGTAGCTACACCTGTCTCGCCGCGACGGCGCTCTCCGAGGGGGAGGTCGTGACGTTCGAACCGCGAAGGGAGAAGGCGATGCACATCGAAGCAAATCTCACACGCAACGGTTTGCAGGCCGACGTGCGACTGGAAGCACTTTCGGACGAAAACGGTGAAGCGACGTTTTCAACGGACGGAGTCGCGCAGATTTCGGAAACCGGAACCGAACAGGTCGTTCTCAAAAATGGCGACGAGTTGGTTGAAACGGGTGAAGTGCCACCACCGACAGTCATCAAACTCGACGTGGAGGGTGCAGAACTAGACGCGATTCGCGGCCTCGAAGCGACGCTCTCACGACCCGAATGTCGGCTGGTGTACTGCGAAGTCCATCCGACGTTCCTCGACGAATACGGAGCGGACGAAGACGACGTTCTGACAGCACTGGAAGAGTGCGGGTTCACAGTCGAAACGATACACGACCGCGGAGTGGAGTATTTCGTCCGAGCGGAGAAACAGTAGGACAGCGAAAAAACGGTAGAAAGCGCAGCATCGACGCACTGCTGTTCGGGGAGTGGGCGGAGAAAGCACGACGTAGGTTACGGGACGACGCGCTTAGATGAGCATACCCTTCTTTTCCAAGTCGGAGAGGGTGACGACTTCGACGTTTTTCTTGTTGATGTATTTGAGGATTTCCTTGAACTTGTTCTCGGCCAGACCATCGCCACCGATTTTGTGGAAGATAAGCGGCGACAACTGCTTATATTTCGCCGCGAAGTCGATAGACTCCTTGGTCGCTTGCATGTTGTTTTCACCGTACATCCGCGAGATGATGGTGTTCTTCTTGATGGCAGGGAGTGCGTTGGGCGACGCACCGAACGACATCGTCACATCGAAGTGTTTCTTTGCGAGGTCGAAGGTGTTCGGCCCGACGACGTTTTTCGGGACGGCCATGAATTTGTGGCCGTCGTAGCCGTACTGTTTGAGCCACTGCTTTGACTCCTTCATCAGACTTTCCTGCTCCTTTTTCGAGCGCTGGTCTAACGGAGTTGCCTGCGTGTTCGGATGAGCGATCATATCCCATCCGTCCTCGACCATCTCGTTCATCTGGATTCGAGTGAGGAACCCGTCGTCGTAGACGGCGTCGGTGATGACGGCGTCCACTCCCGGGAAGTCGTACTCCTTCATCATCTTGTACGCCTTCGTGTACTGCGATTCGAGGCCGTCGTCGAAGGTCAGCATCACCATCCCCTTTTTCGGGGCGGGCACCGTTTTGAGGTCGTCCACGAAGAACTCGATCGGCGTACTCGTGTTGGGGTCGCTCGGGCGGCCGATGATACGAACCTCATACACCTTCGAGAGGTCGATGTTCTTCGGGTCATTATGGCCGGTAACGCCGAGATTAACGCGAACCCACTTTCCTTTCGGGCCGTAGAGCGTTCGCTTCATCTCGACGATGTGACCACGGTCGGGTGCATACAACTGGACGGCGACTTTCATGAAGTCGTGCGTCGTACACTTGAAAGCGAGAGAGAGATTCTTGTTGCTGAAATCAGCTGGGTTGCCACCGAAGTTGATGCGGTGAATCTGTCCCTGTTTGGTGTCCTGGCTACCGACGACGTGGGCCGACTGCGAGCCTTCGACTTTCTGCTTCGTACTCTTTTTGAGGCTCCCGTGGCCGTCAACCGCCTTCCACGGGCCGAGCTTTTCGAAGTTCTCGAACGTCTGTGGCCCGCTCTGCGGATCGTCCCCATTGGAGGGGTTCTTACCATCGGTCGTGGAGGACGTTCCGTTGCCGTCGGTACCGTCAGGAGAGGTCGTATCGCCGCCGGAGTCACCGATACCGGAACAGCCAGCAAGACCAAGAGTACCGGCCGCTCCGACCGTCGTCAGGAACGTACGTCGTGTCTGTCGTTTCATCGCTACTTTACCAGAACAGTCATAGGTATTTTCTTATATGGCGCTTAAGAACCGGACGTAAACAATTATACACACGGAAAATTCCCGGGCGAGAGACCGTTTACAACGTTTCCAACAGAGGGAAAACGGGGAGGGAATGAACTAGGCACCAGATAATTAATATATACGGTCGTTTTGCAGATTTTGATGGCGTCAGACAAGCGTAATCGAAACGCAACGACTCGCAGAACTTATCTCAAGCTCACTGGTGCGGTTGCTGCATCGACGGCGGTTATGGGGACCGCGTCGGCAAATCCTTCAGAATATGAAGACAATTACGGGACCGTCATCGACGTGACGGATGTGGGGGCGGACAACGATGGAGACGAATCCATTACACCGATTCTCCGGGAGCACGCGGACGACGATACGCTCCTCTACTTCCCGCCGGGACGATACTACATGGACGAGCAGTTCCGCTTCACCGGCTTCGACAACTTCGGACTCGTCGGCGACGACGCGGAACTCGTTCCCGCGAACTACCACGACTTCGACGATGGGGGAGATGGAAACTACCGCCTCTTCCGACTGGGAGTTCACTATGACCCCGGACACGCCCTGCGCGTGGAAGGATTCACGGTTGACCAGACGAGGGACGACACTGGTATCCGCGTTATCGAAGCCGAAGTAGACGACGGGCTGATGGTACGCGACATCGAAATCATCGGCCGACACGACAGCGGAACGTTCGGGCCGGGACGGTTCGCCGTCACCGACCCGGACGGAGAGGGACTGGTCGAGGGATTCGAAGCACCGGACGGTGCAGACTGGTCGGGCGACACGCCGAGTGATGCCCTCTGGCGTGGCCCAACCGGTATCCTTTGCAATCAGAACGAAGGGACGATGACCTTCCGTGACTGTCATCTCGGAAGTTTCCCGGACAACGGTCTGTACGCCGCAAACGGTTCCGGCTCCATCCAGATACAGGGTGGACGATTCCAGAACAGCACGGGCGCAAACGTTCGACTCGGCGGAAACAACAGCTACATTCAGGACGCAACGATTGTCGTTGACCTCGACGACTCGAACGGCATTGCCCAACGTGGACTCCGCATGGAGGAAGGAACTCTCCTCGTCGCACGGAACGTCGATTTCCAAACGAGCGTCGGCGAAAGCCCCGCGATTTGGATCGGACACGGTGCACGATACTGCTACGTCACCGACTCGACAGTGACGGCGCGGACGGACGACCCAACTCCAGCGATTTCCATCCGCGATTCCGCAGGCCAAACCCGCATCAAGCGGACGAACATCGAACACGAGGTAGGTGGCGGCCCAGCCATCAAAATTCAGGACGGCGACGACCCAGTGTACCTCGAAGACGTCACCATCACCGGAGACGCACCGACGACGGGAACCCGAGCGGCCATCGAAAACAAGCGTGATGGCTGTGAATTCCGCAGTGTAAACGTCAACCACGGCGGCGGTTGGGGTCGGCGTGCACTGGCGAACCGAGGAAAGGACTGTCTCATCTACGAAGGCGACTACGTCTCCGAAGATAACGCAATCGTTGACGACGGGGCGGGAACGTGGATTGAGGGCGTCTCGGCACGCTCACGAAGCGGCAACGAGGGACTTCGCATCACGGACGATGCCAAAGACATCTACGTCAAAAAGAGCAACATCGAAAACGGAATCGAGGACAACAGTTCGGACGGTTATGACGGCTGGGGCAACGACTTCTAACTCCATTCCAGTGTTTCACATCGCTGTACCGACATCCCTGCGATAGCATTTCGGCGCGGTAGACTAGTTTTGCGATTTGACGGCGCGGATGTGATAGGCGTCCGGACGCTCGCCGAGTCGCTCGACTTCGAATCCGTAGTCACGGAGATATGCTTCGATTTCTTCCGTCGAGGTTCCGTACTCCGCACTCAGGTTGTGGTGGAGTTCCGCGTAGACGAGACGGACGTCTGCCAGTCGATCATCGAATCCTTCGAGAACTTGGAGTTCCGCCCCCTCAACGTCGATTTTGAGAATATCCGGTGCAGGGTAGCGGCCCTCTTCTATCAGCGTTTCACCCCGAACGACGTCGATTTCGAGTTCGCCGTCCGCCGAGAGAGCGTGTCGCCCCTCGCCGTAATTCTCACTTTCCACTGCGAGCGTACCGGAACCGTCCTCGTTCGAGAGTGCGAGTTCCGCGACCTGCCACCGACTCGTCGGGAGGTTAGCAGAAAGGTTGTGCCGAAGTCGAACCGAGTTGGTCGGCATGGGTTCGAATGCGACGACCGTGCCGCTTTCCAGCCGTTTCCCGGCGAAACAGGTGTGAGTTCCGATGTTGGCACCGATGTCGTACAACACATCGGACTCCTGAACGTCCGAGAGCAGTGACTCCACGACAGCGCGTTCGCCGACGAGAGAGGTAGCGCGCTGATACTCGGTTCGCGTGTCCGCGGCAAATTCCGCCGTATATCCACCAACAGTGACCGATGCGGACCAGAGATGGAGCGCGAGCTTGGTGTGCCAATAACCGGTTGCGAGAACTGGCGCGATACCCACCCGTTTACAGAAGTTCCACAGGTGACTTCGGGCGGCCCGGCGCTCCAAATCAAGCATATGAGAAATCACAGGAGGCGAGGCATAAATATATATCACGGATAAGCGGCGAGGGAAAGCGAGTAGAACCCGTTTTAGCAGGCGCATAACAGTGCGAAACGGTTGGTACGGAGGACGAACGACCGGATAGTAGCGCAGGACGACAGGCGAAAAATCAGCCGGATTGATGAGCAAGCCAGTTTCCGACTTTCCGACAGGTCGTTCCATCGTCCACGACACCGTGTTCTCGACACGGATTCGAACGGAGGAGTCCGATAGCGGAGAAGTAGGATTGAAAGCAGAAAAAGAGGAGAGAACACCATCCGAGGATGTTCTTCGGGGGCGTTTCGGCTGCTGTCGGATACCGAGCACTGTTTCAGATGTTCCTAAACACAATCTTCCTGATGTTATACTGTGTATAGTTAACCGCCATAGACACGATAGCAGAAATAGAGCCAACCGTGACACGAGCGCAGACAACTGACGTGAGACGGAATCGGCGGACGATTACGTGCCGCCGTGGCACGGGACGACCACCAAACGGTGGCGACTGAGGTGTGTGAACGATGAATAAAGAAATATTCGGCGTCTTCGGTGACCGGGACGAGTTCGAGCGATTTCGTTCGGAGCGCGAGTTCGACGATGTCGTAACGAGCGACGTTGCGACCGTCGGGATTCGGGATACCGGACTCGGTATTCCCGGACGAAGTGCCTCCTACTCCGGCAAACTCGGTTCGTGTGTTATCTGGGGAGAGGCATATCCAAACAAGCGTGGCTGGACGGAGCCTGCTCGCTGGTTGCTAGAACAGTATTCGGAGAAAGGAAAAGACGCCATCAAGGCGCTTAACGGGTCGTACCTCGCGTTCATCGAACACGAGGGCGATGCGGTGGTTCTCACCGACATGATTCGTTCGTGGGAATGTTTCTACACGGACGACCCCGGCGTTCGGGTGTTCGGCTCCGACGCGGCGGAAGTGGCGAAAACCGTCGATAACCCGACCATGCGCAGGCAGTCGGTCGGCGAGTTCCTCCATATGGGCGTCATTCTCGGAAACAAGACGCTGTTTCACGAACTCCACCGCACCTCCTTCGACGGCTATCTGACGGCCGACGAGGTCGGTGACTTAGACCGGTTCGTCTACGACGAACAGGAGATGGACTACGCGGGCGAGCTTGCAGACCGCATGCAACGGGCGATTCGACGGCGTTCCCGTCAGCCCGGCAAGAAAGGACTGCTGCTGTCGGCGGGGTACGATTCGCGGACGCTGTTGTCGCAATTCCCCGAAATCGAACACTGCTACACGGTCGGAATGCCCGACGCACAGGAAGTGAAAGTCGCTCGCAGACTGGCTAAACAGTACAACGTAGACCACACGACGCTGGTGACGAACGACCGCTACATCATGCCCGGCGAGCAGAAAGTGCGGGATACGAATGGTATCAAAGAGTCCATTCACATCCACCACGCGGGTTACAACAACGACATCGAAGTGGACACGATGTACCACGGACTGCTGTTCGACACGCTTCTGCGCGGATTCGGCCACAAACGAAGCGAATTCGAACTACTCGGCAAGACGCTTCCGCTGAAGCGGATGGAAGACGACCCAGACCCCGTCGAAGCCTCACTCGACAACTTTGGGTTCCTTCCCAACCGAAGCCGGAAAGTTGCAGAGCAGTATGCGGACGATTCGGATGCGGCCGGAGAGTTCGTGCGCAACGCCATCGCAAGCGAATTCGACCGCTGTTGGGGACGTACCGACTCGGTGCAGAACGCGCTGTCGCTGTTCAGCATCAGCAACCAGCCAACGATTCCGTTCCGGACGCATCTCGCGGACAACTACCTCGAATCGTTCATCGCGGCAGATACGGAACTGCTCGAATGGCACCTGCAGACGCCGCCGAGATACCGAACCACGGCGACGTTCATCCGCGCAATTCGACAGTTAGATGATGGACTTTTCCGCCATCGGCCACCAGACCGACCGTACATGTCCACGCTCCTGTCGGAGATGGAGCGATTCGCACGGCGAAAGCTCCCGTTCGTGCAGTCGTTCGAGCCGGCGTGGCCGGACAGACAACAGATATACGACCGATACAACTTAGACCAGCGGTTGTTCCCGAAACACGAGACGATTCACGAGCTGCCCTCGCGCCACAAACTCCGAATCAACGATATGGTCGGCTGGGTCGCACAGTGCTCGGAGACGGCAGTCAACCCGACTGACGTCCTCTATATGCCCAGCGAAGACGGCGGAGCGGACGAAATTCGATCCGAGAACTGATTAGGAGCCGTATAATAAAACCCGTTTCACGCTACTGAGATTACAATGAGTACGAATAGCCGCTGGTGGTTCGCAGACCTCCTACTAGCCCTCGTTCTGACCGGTATCGGAGGTTTCGCGGCGTACGCCGGAATTGGCGGTCGAGCGCAGGTCGCGCTGGTTCTCCCGCTCGTCGTCTTTCTTCCAGGGTACGTCTTTATTTCGGCGCTCTTTCCCGAAGGCGGGAAGTCAGATGGCCGAACGTTCGGGAACGACAAAAACGATGCCGCATACGCGCTCGGTGGCCCCGAACGGGTCGGACTCGCCGTAACGATAAGCGTTGCCGTGGTTCCAATCGTCGCCGCGATAGCGAACTTCACGCCGTGGGGGATTCGACTGCGACCGATTTTGGTGGGAGTGCTCGCCTTCACGGCTTTCTTTACGCTCGTCGCGCTCGCTCGACGGGTGCGCGTTCCGACAGAGCGACGGTACACTCCCGGACTGCCGGGTCTGCTGTTTAGTTCGTCGGGGAGACGTTCGGGAGGTCGGACGATGACGATTTTGAACATCGGCATCGTCATTAGCTTCCTGTTGGTCGCGTCGAGCCTCGGATTTGCAGTGCTGAACCCACCGCAGGGAGAGCAGTTCACCGAGTTCTACGTGGACACACAGAACATAGACAGCAATACGAATACGCTGTATCAGGCCGACCTCGGGAACGATGGTGTGACGGCCAACGTCATCAACCACGAAAATGAACGAACCCAGTACACCGTCGTCGCAGTGCTTCAGCGCGTCGAGGATGGCAGTGTCACGGAACAGTCCCAGTTCGACGAACAGCAGGTGACGGTCGCCGATGGAGCGAGGGGGCAAGTGACACTCACCGGCGACCAGTCCATCTCCGGCGACAACGTCCGGATTCTCCTCCAACTCTACAAAGGAAATCCGTCCGGGGAACCATACCTAACGAATCCAGTATGGCTCTCGGAGCAGAGTCCACCACAGCAAGGGAACTCCGACACGGGAGACGGCTCGGACGAGAACCAGAACGAAGGAAACAGCGGAAGTGGGAACGGAGACGGCCAGAGTGACGGCAACAGCGGAGACAATCAGAACGGCAACGATGGTGACGCAGGGAACGGTGGTGCAGGAGATGGTGACGGGAATGCTGGCAACGGCAATGGCGGCGAGCAGACGACGCAACCGCCGGAAACCGGCACTACCACCACGACATCGGCACCGGGAACCACGACCTCGGCTGGGACGACACAGCCGGGAACCACCACGACCGAGACGGGTGGAACGACTCAACCCGGAGAAACGACTACCACGACGACCGACGACGGTTTCTTCTCGTCGCTTAGTTCGAACGGTTTGAGCGGGTAATAGACGAAGTGTTCTAGATGCGACGAAGACGGATTGGTTTTGTTGTACCACACCCCACTTTGTCCAGTGTCTTCTGTGGCTTCTCACACACACCCCATCGTGTCCAGTGTCTTCTGGCGTGAGGGTAGGGAAGAAGAATGAAAAGTCGAAACAGTATCATCGAGACACTGGACAGAGTGGGGTGTGTGTATTCCGGATAGAGAGAGACAGAAGACACAGTAGATGCGATGGTTTGTCAAAGATAACACGAATGGGGTGATGATATAGCTGCGGAGAGGAACACACCGGATTTCCTCTGCTTTTCGTTGACCGAGTGTATCGTGCCAAAATAGACGATCGATAATGGAAAATCTATAACTACTAAGATAAAATTACTCTGTATTCTATATACTCTGTCAGAGATTAAAGAATGAAGTTTTTGAATTTCGCTAGTGGTACAGGTTCGACTAAAAGCAGCGGAAATCCGGTGTGTATGCGCGCAGTCCGAAACGTACTCTCGACACCAGTGCGGAAAAAACAGAAGCCAAACAAAACCCCAAAATCGGATTTTCCACGTATTCGGGTTCCACGTCGGTTCCAAGATAGCCATCGTCTCCGGCGACAACGTCGTTCGCTTCTGCGAGATGATTAGCGAGGTTCGACCTGATGAATCCGGTATTACCGGTCACGAGAACGCGTTGTCCCTGCATGGCTTTCCGTCTTCTCGGGTGCGAGAAAAGAATTTACATCGTTAGCGAATCAGATCGTCTGATTCGCACACATCGTCACATCGCCGTTGTTGTAGAGCACACTCTGGCTCGGACGACAGACATCCTCTCTCGGAATCGTTCGGCTGATCGGAACACTTGCGTTCTCGCTCTCGTTGACGAGACGGTAGTTCGGCGCACCTGTAGACTGATACGTCCGATAGACGGTGATGGGATGGTCAGTCGGCCCCCCATCTACCGAGACGTTGAACGGAGCCGCTGGATACGCCCCTGTTCTGGCGAACACCGTCTGATACGGATGGTCAGTGCGAAGCACCTGCCGCGGTAGGATGTTCGAGGAGTCCGGCGACCCGGTCATCGTCCCGATAGTCGAGACGGCGGCGACCTCCTGTTCAGTGTACGTCAACCGTGTCTGCTCCTGCTCGAAGACGGGACTGTCGAGCGTCCCGTGACCCGAAATCACCATCACGCCCGGATAGATGAGGGCGACGACGAGCAGAGTAGCCACGGCGACGTTCCGGTTGAGGTTGTAGACGAGGTAGGCCACGCCCAGCGCGGCAAGGATAGCCATCGGCGCGTAGAGGAACGCGAACCACCGTTGCGGGATGAAGTTTCGGATACCGAACAGCGGCAGACCGAGCGTGAACCCGGTCATCACCACGGTTGCGAACAACAGGGTGAACACGGAGTGTGAGATGCGTTTGCGCCGGAGGACGTACAGACAGCCCACGACGGTCAGGCCGAACAGCACCAAGAAGCCTATCGTCTCGGTGTACGTCGCCACGTTGTCCATGAACGTCGGCGGCGGCAGTGCGATACCAGCGGCGCTGTCGCCCGGATTTACGAGATTCATAAATCCGAAGCTCTCTCGCATGGTTTGCCCGAGGTACAACAGGACGGTTTCGAGGAACGAATCCCCGTTGTACGGCGTGAACGACCACATGAACGTGATGAGGCCGATGTCGAACGCCAACAGTCCCGCGAGGTTGACCGGTTCGATTTTTCGGTAGACGCCCGGCCTCCGCGCCGTCGTCTGTCGGAAGATGCCGAGTCGTAGAATGAACTGCGCGGCCAATCCCGAAAACAGCACGACGAGCATGATGAACGTCGAAACTTGGTGTGTCAGGATGATGGCGATGGAAAGGAACACGAGCAGACCGAAATCTCGCGCGTTGTATTCCAGTTCCATGATACGCATGAGAGCGTAGAGGATACCGGCGAAGAACAGCAGGCCGTGACTCGTTGGGATGATGTGGATACCCCACTCGATGACGTAGTCGCCAATCGAGTAGAGCATGGCCGCGAACACGGCCCACCGCGCCGGAACGAGCAGTTTAGTCGCCCCGTACACGAACAGAATTATCATCGGCATTGCGATGCCGACGGAGAGATAGAGCGCGTTGCGGAGCGACACATCGTACAGCATCGCCGCCGACGCGACGAGTACGTGGTACAGCGGTGCGGCGATGTGTTTGTTCCCTTCCATCGAAGCGAGCGAACGCTCGTCGAGGATACCCTGCGACAAATCCGCCACGTGTGTCCAGATGTCGATTCCGATGTACGTCGGCGTGGTGTACACCGCCATAAATCGGATGACGAACGCGAGGACGAGAATTTGGGTGAGCAGCAGGGCTGGCAGGAAATCCTCATCGTCGGTGAACAGGATTTGGAGTACGATGAGCGTCCCCGCGAAGCCGGAGAGGCCGTGAAAGAGCAACGACCGCTCGCCCGAGTAGAGCGCGACGGCGACCATCGCCGCTGTCGTCACGAAGACGAAACTCGGTAGTAACTGTGCGACTGGGCGTGAAAGTGACGGGAATACATCCATCGACTCGCGGCCATTCCGAACTGCGAGAAGGTAGAGTCCACAGCCCAGTCCGAGGACGATTGGAATCGTTTGGATGTAAATCTGGGAAGCGAAAAACCGCAGTGGTAACAGCCCCAGTGCGATTATGAAGCCGATAATCGCGGCATCCACGTCGAATCGCCGCTTTTGCAGCCAGCCAGCCACTCGTCCGAACATCTTATTGCCTCCGTCCGTCGATTCGTAGTTCCGTCATAGTACTTAAACCTCTGCGCCAGATGTGTGAGTTTGGCCGTCCGTTTGCCGAGAGCGGCCTGTAACCGCACGCAAAATTACGTCGGTCGTATCGACCTTATCGTCGAGCAGACGCGCTCGATGTTCGTCCCAGTCCTCGTCACCTTCGAGGATAGAGACTGCTTTGTCGAGGGCTAATGCGTGGCGGTCGTCGTCTTGATAGTTGAACAGCAGTCCGTAGCGTTCGTCCAATTCGTTCGTGTAGCCCATCGTGAGGGTGTTGACGTAGATGGCCGGCGTGCCGAGAACTGCGCTTTCGGCCGCCATCGTCGCACCTTCGCCGATAAAGAGGTCGGCATACGCCAGCAGGTCGTGCATTCGATGGGGTTCGACCGTCGCACGATACGATTCGAGTTCCGATGGAAGCGAACGCTCCGAGGTAATGAGCACCTCGGCACCCGCGTTTTCGAGTCGTTCGACCACGTCTTGTACGTCGCCGAAACCACCTTGCCCAACGTCGTGGGACGCGCCCCACTCGATGAGTCGAAGCACGACGAATTTGTCGTCTGGGTCGAGTCCGAGGTCGGAGACGACGGTCGAGTCGGGCGTAAAGCGGTTCGGGTGGAGATACGCGAGTTCGTGGTAACCGGGGTATCGAACCTGTTTCGGCCCGATGCTTCGCGTGTAGCAGTCGGGGGTATAAACGGCATCAGCGAACGGGAACGCGAGGTTTTGGATGAGTTTCGCGTGTTCCGTGTCGTAAAAGATGGCGCTCCGCGCGCCGACGACTTTTGCGATGTGGGCCGCCGCGACCCCGCCAATAGCGGTTATCACGTCGGGTTTCAACTGCACTGCTCGGCGGAGCAAGCGCGCCTCGTAGGTCGCCTGCACGCGCGCCAACTGTGACAGTCCGGACGCAGTGCCAGCCAACACTTCGTGTGAAATGTCGTATCGCTGAAGCAGTTCCACCGCCATCTCCTTCTCGCGGGCGAAGACGTGAACGTCGTGGCCTTCGCTCTCCAACTCCGAAATCGCGTTCCGGAAGAAGTGGACGTGCGCCGGATGTTGAATCGTCACGAACACCCTCATCGGTTCTCCCTCCTGTCGAGGACGACTCCGGCGACGATGCCGACCACGCCGAGCACGAGCGACGTGAGCGACTTCTGCGCGTCGTCGTTCTCCGCTCCCGTGACGGCGGAGCCGACTGCTCTGAACCCGTGAACGACGCCAGCAAGCGCCGCGATGATACCAAGTGCGTAGGCGACTCCAAGCGGGTGGGTGCGGTAGCGCGAACCCAATCGCCAGAAGAAGTTGCCCAACAGCATGAGCGACACCTTCGGGATGTAGTCGCCGTACTCGATGCTACTCTCTTCATCGCCGTAGGCCGCAGGCATGTCCACGTCGGCGACTCGCATTCCCGCCACATTCAGCTTGACGAGGATGTCGTTGCAGTAGCCGTAGTACTCATACATCTCTTCGAGGTCGATTGCCTCCAGTGCCGAAATCGAGATGGCCGTGTAGCCGTTCTGCGGGTCAGTAATATCCCAGTAGCCGCTGGCGATTCGCGTCAATCCGGTCAACAACCAGTTGCCGAGCAGGCGGAACCGCGGCATCGCGCTCCGGAACTCGGAGTTCGAGAGTCGGTTTCCTTTGGTGTAGTCGGCCTCACCGGCCACGATAGGGTCTAGGAATCGCGTCATCATCGAGGGATCCATCTGACCGTCCGCGTCGATGGTGACCGTCACGTCGGTTCCATCGTCGCGCGCGGCGAGGTAGCCGGTCTTGATGGCCCCGCCAGCACCGCGGTTCTGGTTGTGCCGGATAGCGACGACCTGTCCGTCGGTGTCGTCACTCACGCCAGCGCGCGGCGCGCGCTCGACCGCAGCGTACTCACGAATCTCGTCCCACGTACCGTCAGTCGAGGCGTCGTCTACAGCGTAGACGCGGTCTACGAAGTCGGGAAGCGAATCGAGGACATCGCCGACGAACCCTTCTTCGTTGTACGCGGGCACGACGACGCCTATCGTGTGCCCTTCGTACATCCTACACCCTCCGGTAGGAGAATCCGGCTTCAGAAACCGCTTCCTCGTCGAATGCACCGGTTACGTCCACGAAAGCAGGCTTCTCGTTCATCCGGCCTGCAATCGCCTCCAAATCGAGGTCGTAGAACTCGTGGTGCGGCGTAGCGAGGACGATGCCGTCAAATTTCTCGAACTCCGGTTCGTCCGTGTCCTGCACCGAGATACCAAACTGGTCGCGCATTAGGTCGTTGTCCCCGTGTGGGTCGTAGCCAATCGTCTCGATGTCGTATTCGTGGAGTTGTCGGATGATTCCGTCCACTTTCGAGGTGCGAATGTCGGCCACGTCGGGCTTGTAGGTGAGTCCGAGAACGAGGACACGACTGTCTCGGAGCGTCTTGCCCGCACGATTCAGCTCCTTTATCATCATGTTGGAGACGTGTGCGGGCATCGCCTCGTTCACGTTTCGACTCTGTTCGATGAGGTGTGGCGCGTAGCCAGCCTGCTTGGAACGGTGGATGAAGAAGTACGGGTCAACTGGGATGCAGTGACCGCCGACCAGTCCGGGGCGGTAGTTGTGGAAATTCCACTTCGTGCCCGACGCTTCGAGTACTGCACGCGTGTCGATGTCCATGTCCATACCGTCGAACGCCATCGCAAGTTCGTTCACGAGGGCGATATTCAGGTCGCGCTGGACGTTTTCGACGACTTTGCTCGCCTCCGCAACTTCCAGCGAGGCGGCCTTGTGGACACCCGCGTCGATGACCGTCTCGTAGAGGTCTGCGACGTCGTCACGAACTTCGTCGTTCATGCCACCGACGACTTTCACCACGTCGCGCAGTCCGTGTTCCGGGTCACCCGGCGTCGCGCGTTCGGGTGAGTAGCCGACGTAGAAGTCCTCGCCGCACGTCAGCCCGGAAGCGGCTTCGATTGCGGGGACAAGTACTTCGCGGGTCGCACCCGGGAAGACGGTCGATTCGAGGATGACCGTCGTTCCGGGGGACATGTGTTCGCCCACAGTGCGTCCGGCGCTCTCGACGAAATCGAGGTTGGGTTGTTCGTTCTGGTCAACGGGCGTGGGAACCGTAATCATCACGTAGTCCGCGTTGGCGATGTCCGCCTCGTCGGTCGTGTACGTGATTTCGCTCTCGGCAATCGTGTCGTCACCGAGGTCGCCCGTCGTGTCGGTGCCACCGCGAAGGGTTTCGACTTTTCCGTCGTCGATGTCGAAACCGACGACGCTGTATCCTTCCTGGTCAAAGCCGACCGCCAGTGGAAGGCCAACGTAGCCAAGACCGACAACACAAATCGTCGCGTCTCGACTGTCTTTCGCGTCGCTCTCCTCGGTTCCAGCATGGTCCGGCTGGCTGTCGATGTCTCCTATCGTCGAGTTCATGATGATGTTCCTCCGTCGTTCGCTCTTCGACGCCGTTTTCAGGCACCGAAGCGACCGGTAGTAGGGCGTTCGGAGGTGTGGTACCCTATAGTCCGGTCGGACGCGAGCCTCACTTCAATCCATGAAACCCTGTAGGCTTTATTATACAGTGGCTAAGCCCCTCACGCCCGAAAACGCGTGTTTCGCCAATTATTTTTCGTGGTGGATAACCACATGGTTGTCAGTACCATAGTTTGATACATCAACAATAATTAAATTCGAACAGATGACACGGAAGCAGTACAAAGAAGCGCATTCTGACCACCTCAATAGGAATCCGATGTCCACTATAGTATGAAAATAAGTGTAGGTTAGAAATCGATAGACTGCGCGGAGATAAACTCGGTACAACGGTTCGAAAGGTAATCGAACTGGAAAGAACGATGCGGGAAAGAGCTTGCAACGTCCGGGAGGGGGTTCCCGCTTTATTATCCGTCCCAGTAACTCACGAAACATGAGCACGACGACACAACAGGTTGGGAACCAGTCCGAGACGCCCACGGACGAGGACGCGCACGTAGAGTTGAGCGAAGATCAGATTTATCATCTCCTTCAGAACGAACGACGCCGCAACGTCCTCCGGTATCTACACGATGCGGACGAACAGGTTTCGATGCGTGACATCGCGGAGCAGGTCGCGGCGTGGGAAAACGACATCACGGTGCAGACCCTCTCGTCCAGCGAGCGCCAACGAGTTTACATCCCTCTGTATCAGTCTCATCTCCCGAAACTCGACGAGGAAGGCGTCATTGAGTACGACCAGAGTCGCGGTACGGTTCGAAAAACCCCCCTCGCGGACAAACTGTACGATTACCTCGAACCGACCCAGCCGACCACTGACGAAGAAGTAGAAGACGACGAGGACACCCACTGGGAGCGATATTACCTCGGTGCGTCCGGACTCGGCGCAACCGTCCTCGCTGGAACGACGCTCGGCGTCACGCCGTTTGCGCTTCTTCCACAAAGCGCGCTCGGATTTCTCATCCTCGGAATGTTCTGGTCGTTGACTGTCGGCCAGCGATTTGCGTGAGTTCGAACCCTAGTGGGTCGATAAATAGTCCCGAATATCGTGTTAGTTCCCAACTAACACGTATATAAAAAGAGATTGATACAGGTTCCGTACCGGTGATTTTCATGAGTAGAAGCGTGAATGGTCGTAGATAGCTCAAAAGACCTGACTAAATCCAAAAAATATATACAATAGAAATTCAACCCCAAAGGAAAAATACTCGTTGCAGAGATACCAAACACAGGACGGTTCACACTCTGAAACCGGTACACCGACCTCGAAATGAACATGACAAACAGGCCATTCGTAATATTCTATACGTGCCTACTTCTGTTCGCCACCGTAACACCCGCGGCGACAGTCGCACAGACATCGGGTAATCAATTCGTCATTCAAAGTGTCACGTACGCGGGGGCGGGCGTTGCCGAGACTGGCGAGAACAATACATATCTCTGGCAGTCAGAGCCGCACAATCTGACAGTGAACGTCTACACCGGAAATCGTTCCGGTAATTACAACGTCTGCACAGGATACCGAGCGCCAGAAAACAACACCACGGATACGGTCGCGTGCAAAGATGTGTCGTTCAGTTCTAATTCGACACAGCGCGTCAACTTCACGTTCGGCTCAGCTCCGAATATGAGCGGCGAGCGGATTGCGACTGTCACTGTAGAGGACGGCGGAAACGTTGTCGCACGGGAGACGATGCCGGTATATATCATGTCGAAGTCCGGTGACGAGGACGACGACGGACTGCTAAACGAGAGGGAAATAGAGCTCGGAACCAACGCCACGGCCTCCGATTCCGATAAGGACGGCCTCGGTGACGGCGAAGAAATAAACACGTACGAAACCAACCCGGCAAAGGCGGATACGGACGACGATGGGCTTCGAGACGCAGAGGAGATACAGCTAGGGACGGATCCGAACCGCCCCGACACTGATGCCGACGGATTGCTCGACGGGCGAGAACGGGAAGTCGGAACGAACGCGAGCGCCGCAGATACCGACAATGACGGGCTAACTGACGTTGCGGAGCTAAACGTCAGTACCGACCCGACGAAACCTGACACGGACGGCGATGGTCTGAGCGATGCCAAAGAACTTGAGGCGAGAACGGATCCGGCCGAAGCGGACACCGACGGCGACGGACTCGATGACGGGGAGGAAAAAGAACTGGGGACAGACCCGCTCGCGGCGGATTCGGACGGTGATGGCCTGAACGATGGGAAAGAGGTCGAAATCGGTACAGACCCACTCGACGGAGATACCGACGATGACGGACTCGGCGACGGGTTCGAGCATCGATTCGGAACGAATCCGAAAAGCCCTATCATCGCAGGCGGGTTGTATCTCGTCTTGCTGAGCCTACTCATCGGCGGTGCGGTGCTGTTCCAACGAAATGGGACGGAGTGGCTCTCCGGAGCACTTGACGGCGAAGAGGTAGAACCGAAGTCGGAACAGACACAAACCAACGACGTGGTGACCGACGCCGACCGCGTCCTCTCTCTCCTGCGAGAGAACGGGGGTCGACTTCCACAGAGCGACATAATCGAAAAAACCGGGTGGTCGAAGTCGAAAGTGAGCCGACTGCTATCGAAGATGGAAGACAAACAGCAGATCAGCAAAATCAACATCGGTCGGAAGAACATCGTCATCCTCTATGGACAGGAACCAGGGAATATGGGTTCTTCGACGGGAGAAAAACAATAAATATCGTTTCGAGCTCTAATTTTCCTAAATTGTAGACAGTACCAAACCCCATAGCTGTTGTTTTAACTACATTAAAACTCAATGAAACAGTGCTGAGAGGTCGGGAATATGGTTTACAGCCCTGCTAAGGAACCCCCTTAATCAGTCTATAGTAATGGGGTTAGGGTGAAATGTCGAAGACAAGAGCCAGTCGTCGCCCCGGCAGTCGGGTCGGTGCGACGCGGCTACAGGACACACCCATGAACCACCCAACTAGCAACGGACGTGCGGCGGCTCGCTCCGGAACGGCTCGCCCAATCACGAGGCAAGTCGTCCCGAAAACACATGACGAGCAGACCGCAGTTCAAACGGAGGAGACGTAGATGTGTGGAATTATCGCGCGCATCGGCGAAGGTGACGCGATTACGAAGCTCGTCACGGGCCTCGAAAATCTGGAGTACCGAGGCTACGACTCGGCTGGCGTCGCCGTCCAGAACGGCTCCGGAATTTCGGTCTACAAACGCTCCGGCCAGATTTCGGAACTGAAAGACACCATCGTCGGAAGCGTTCCGAAAGGGAACGTCGGCATCGGCCACACTCGCTGGAGTACCCACGGCCCACCAACCGACGAGAACGCCCACCCTCACACGAGCGAAACCGAAAACGTCGCCGTCGTTCACAACGGCATCATCGAGAACTACACCGAACTCAAAGAACGCCTCGAATCGGAGGGTCACGAGTTTACGAGCGACACCGACACCGAGGTCATTCCGCACCTCTTCGAACAACATCTCGAAGAAGAGGCGACCATCGAGGATGCCTTCCGAAAAACCATCGGTGACCTCGAAGGAAGCTATGCGGTCGCCGCACTCGTCGATGGCGTTCACGCCATCTACGCGGCCCGACAAGGCTCGCCGCTCATCCTCGGACTGGACAACGACGAATATTATCTGGCAAGCGACGTTCCCGCCTTCCTCGACCACACCGACAGAGTGGTCTACTTCGAGGACGGCGACGTCGCCATCCTCGAACCGAACGGCGTCACCATGACCGACCTCGAAGGTAACATGGTCAACCGCGACGTCGAACATATCGACTGGAACCCGGAAGACGCTGGAAAGGGTGGCTACGAGCATTACATGCTCAAGGAGATACACACCCAGCCGAACGCCCTCTCGAACACCATCGAGGGCCGCGTACAGGATGGGGAAATCAATCTCGAAGAGTTCCCCAAAGGCACGTTCAGCGGCATCGACGACGTTCATTTCGTCGCCTGCGGCACTTCGTACCACGCCGCGCTGTACGGCCAGCAGATGCTCAACCGAGCGGGAATCCGAGCACAGGCGTTCCGCGCCAGCGAGTACGTCGATTCCAACCCCGGGCCGGTTTCCGAAAGCACACTCACCATCGCGGTTACACAGAGTGGCGAAACGGCGGACACTCTCGGTGCGCTCAAACAAGCGAAATCGCAGGGCGCTCACGTCGTCACTGTGACGAACGTGATGGGTTCGACGGCGGCCCGCGAGGCCGACGACGCGCTGTTCATTCGGGCTGGGCCGGAAATCGGTGTCGCCGCGACGAAGACGTTCTCCTCGCAGGCAGTGACGCTCTCCATGCTCGCCATTCGCCTCGCCGAGGACATCGAAACTGCAACCCCACCGGAGGATAAAGCTGACCTCCTCCAAAGTCTGAAAGCACTACCGGAGAACGTCGAGAAGGTACTCGACTCCACGGAAGGGAAACGTATCGCCAGCCGGTACACCGGGAGCGAGTCGTTCTTCTTCATCGGCAGAGGGTTGAACAACGCCGTCGCGAAAGAAGGCGCGCTGAAGTTCAAGGAAATCACATACGAACACGCCGAAGGATTCGCCTCCGGCGAATTGAAACACGGGCCGCTGGCACTCGTAACGCCGGACACACCGATATTCGCGCTGTTCAACGGTGAGAACGACAAGAAAACATTGCAAAACGCAGAGGAAGCGCAGGCACGTGGTGCGCCAATCGTCGCAGTGGCGAGCAAAAACCACGCGTCGGCGGATATCGCGGATTCGTTCCTCGAAATTCCCGAGACGCACCCAATGTGGTCGGGACTGCTGGCGAACGTCCAACTCCAGTTGGTGTCCTACCACGCCGCCCGAAACCTCGGACGGCCTATCGACAAGCCGCGAAATCTGGCAAAGAGTGTGACCGTCGAATAACCGCGAAAGGCGGAGTCGAGTAACCGGCATGGGTGGTCGCCGGGTGCTTTTTATAGGAGTGGCAGTTTTCGAAATTCACGGGCACGAACCAGTGCGAGCACTGTTTTGCACAACGAAGTCAAGCATACATATAAAATCCTATTGCATAATATAACGTCATACACAGCATGAATAATTATTTAAGATAGAGAACGGTCACCTCGTCGCTGCTCAAAATAGTCATGCTAAATACTAGCATGGAATTGAGAAAAACAGAACATCCCGGAAAAGAAAATAAATTCAGACATGTGATTTTGCCTGAAAGTGCCGGTTTCGACCGAGCCGAAAATTATTACTAACCAGAGGCCGTAGTAAGAAACGTCCCGTCGTCGCCGTGGCAGTCGCCGACAGGGACGCTGTCATCCACTTCCTTCTGCGCAACGTATTCGAGAGCACTGAACGGTACGTATCAACTAAAATTCGATTCGGAACCAAAACGTCGGTCGTTGTGTGGAAATGGGCAAAAAGACAGTACAAAGCGCGAGAGTCGGAGATTAAGACAGCTACTCCATGTAGTCTGCGACGAACGCATCCGCCGTTTCGAACACTTCATTCGCCGCCGCCGGGTCGCGGGCCTCCGCCGCGATGCGAACCAGCGGTTGCGTTCCGCTGGCGCGAATCAGGAACCAGCCTTCGTCCAGTGAAACGCGCACGCCGTCAATGGTGTTGGCGTCGTCGTACCGCTCGGTTACCGATTCCGAGAGGGCGGCCATCAGACCGACTTTGTCCTCTACTTCGATGTTCTTCCGTCGAATCGGATATTCACCGACATCGGCGGCGAGTTCCGACAGCGACCCCGTTTCGGCGACGAGTTCCGCGAGTCGGCAAGCCGCGAGCGAGCCGTCCGGACAGAGCGTCTGGTCGGGCCAAATCCACGCACCAGACTGCTCGCCCCCGAAGACGACGCCCGGTTCGGTCGCGCGCTCGGCGACGTACACGTCGCCGACTTGGGTTCGAACCACGTCGGCACCCTGCTCCGCAAGCACGTCCTCGACGATGAGGCTGGTGTCCACCGGTGTCGCAATCGTCTCGCCTCCACCCGTCCGCTGACGAGCGAACAGCGTGAGCAAAACGTCGCCCGGAAGGAACTCGCCGTTTTCGTCCACGGCCATCATACGGTCTGCATCGCCATCGTGGGCAATACCGAGGTCTGCGCCGGTTGCAATGACGTGGTCGCAGAGCGATTGACAGTTCTCCGAAGTGGGTTCGCTCGGCCGTGCCGGGAATCGGCCGTCGGGCTGTCCGTTCAGCGTCTCCACGTCACAACCGAGTTCGTAGAGTGCGTCGGCGGTTGCTCCGCCTGCACCATTTCCAACGTCTACGACGACGGAGAGGTCTGCCGGTTCGACGGCATCGACGAGGGTTTCGACGTGTCGGTCGTGTGCGCCGTCCCAGTGCGTTTTGTCGCCGGTTTCGTCCCATCCAGCGAGGTTGAAGTCCTCTTCCTCGATTCTGCGGGTGACTTCCTCGCGCTGGTCTGCGTCGAACGCCTGTCCGGACGGATTCCAGAGTTTGATGCCGTTGTCCGTCTCAGGGTTGTGAGACGCGGTAATCGAGACGCCTGCATCGGCGTGCTGCCATTCGACGCTCCGGGCAACCGTGGGCGTTGCGGCGAGGCCGAGATGTACGACATCAGTTCCGCACTCTCGCAAGCCAGCCGAAAGCGCATCCGAAAGAAATCGTCCGCTATCACGAGGGTCACGCCCGACGACGACGCGCTCTACGCCCGTCGAAGCGAGTGCGCGACCGACCGCCAGCGCGAGGTCACCCGTGACGACTTCACCGACAGGTCCGCGGATTCCGCTGGTACCGAACATTGGTCGTATGTCATCCGGGGCGGGCAAAAGGGTTGCTTTCGTGCGAAAATTACGCACGCTCGGTTCCGCGAGGAACGTTCGCTAGCCGTCAGAAAATCACACCGGTTGCGGACCGTGTTCCGGCACCTCGACCGGTTTCATTGGTTCGTCGACGCGGAACACCATCGCGCCCTCGTTCTCGTAGACGAGATGGTAGCGGTCGGAGTCAACGAGATGGCCGCGCATCCACGGCTTTTGGTATTCGTCGATACCGCGCACCGTGTAATGGCCCTTCGGCACGTAGATGTAGTTCGGGTCAACGTCGTTCCCTATCATTTTCTTCGTCAGACAGGCCTTTCCGGGACAACGCGACATGCGCTTGTACAAGCCGAGATGATGCCGATAGTTGTCGTGACCTTCCCACTCAACGCCCCACGGGCCGACGAGAATCGGACGGTCGGTCATGAGCGGGAACCACTCGGCGGCGTCACCGAGAACGACGAATTCGGAGCCGGATGCGGTGTTTTCCTGCACCCACTCCATCGTCGCCATGTCGTCGTCGTCCATGAACGCCGGTTGTGTGGTGCTGTCGTGATGGGAGTTAAGACCACTTGCGGCGAACGAGACGCCGACGCTGGAAACAATCAGCACGATGACCATGACGACGACCAATGGTGCCGACCGAGAGTAGCGCGTCCGCGCCGACAAATTTCGAACCCGCGGGACGATGACCTCGAAGACCAGAATGGACAGCATCATCGCTCCGGCGGGGAACTGGAAGCGTAGTTTGCCGAGCATGAACGCCGCGGCCACCAGCCACAGTGGAAGGAACGGCCGCCGCTTTGCGACCAGATACACTGCCCCCGCAAACGACCCGATGAAGAAAATGACGGGGAGTTCCGGGTCGAGCGAGTAGACGAACTGGTTGAGGAGACGGCCCATGCCGCCGCCAAGACCAGTGTGGGTTCCGGACGCCGCCGTGAAAATTCCTGCACCGTGCGTGGCGACGATTTGGAGCCACCAAGGCGAGGCCAACAGGATACCACCGCTAGCGACGATGGCCCCGCGGACGAGGCCGCGCGGCGTTCGACTGAAGCAGGCGAACATGACGAGATACGTCGTTCCGAAAAAGACGGTGTACACTGGATGCGTGAGAATCGTCATCCCGAACAACACGGTCGAAGAGACGAGCCATTTCGTTTCTCCGGTTTTGAACATCCTTATACCGGTGTACGCGCCGGTCAGGGCGAAGAGGAACGCTGGTGCCCGCACGACGCCACCCGCCGAAAGATGCCATTGGAGGACAGGGGGGGTCACCGCGAGGACGACCGTCGCAAAGCCTGCCCGCGGCGTTGATTCGAGCACCTCGCGTGCAAGATAGTAGAACGGAATGAGATACAACACCGTCACGAATCCGGGGAGCAGTCGGCTCAGCGTAATCGGGTCAACACCCGTTACGTCCATTATTACAGCCGAAACGTAGTACATCAACGGCGGATAGGCGAACGGAATGCCATCGCGCGTGTAGAGCGGAATGCGCTCCGGGAGTCCGTAGCCGTGGGCGCTGATTTCTTCGGCAATCTGGAGATACAACCCGGCACCGTAAGCAGGATAGGGATGTGTTGTCAGGTAGACGAAGTGAACGAGCAGTGCGGTTCCTATCGCCGTCGCGAGCCACGCTCGCTCGTCACTGGCCAGTTCGGTCAGCTTGGCTGTGAGACTCCACTCTCGTCGTTCAGTAATACCGTGCGACATCAGAGATCTCCCCGTTTCACGGTTTGACCCGCAGTTCGTCCATACATGGTCATCCCCTCCGCTCGATGTGAACCGTCCACGGGATAGTGAGCGACCGAGACGACCAGCGCCATTCGGTGACTGCCCACGCCAGCAACCCAAAAACGAGTGCAAGGAGAGCAAACACTTCGGTCGAACCCATCCACGCAGGCAGAACGTACATGAATCCATTCATGTAGCGTCCCGGGACGATATTCTTTATCTCTATCCAGGCGCTTCCAACTATACTTTCTTTCTGGCCGTTTTGCTTACCAGTATCAACTGCGCTACTTTCGCCCGTGGATTTCGAAACGAGGCCGAGCGCGCTGGCACTCTGGCCACCTGAACTCTCGTCACCGGTTTCGAGACGCTCCGCTTCGTACGGGAACGCAATATCGACCGACCAGACGACGTCTCCCTGTTGATTTACCTCAAAGACCCGATTGCCGTTCGAGTCCGTGATGAGGGTATGACCGTTCGGAAGGCGATCTGCATCACGAGGCCACTGCATCTGCGCGTCTTGCCACATCCACGTCCGATTCCACTCGCCGTTTTCGCGTTGGTACTCGACCACGCGATTGCTCTCGGAGTCACCGATGAGAACGGCAGGGCCGCCCTGCGATTCGGGAATGTAATCGGGGTTGTGCTGTTCGTAGATGATGTCGTGTTGGTCGTCGGTTCCGAGCGTCCAGTTCTCGACTAAACCGGTTTCACGGTCGAGGAAGGCGATCTGGTCGTGATTGCGAAGGCTAACCATCAACCGACCGTCTTCGAGGACTTCCACATCGTTGATATGCGTCCAATCCTCGGGATACGGCCCGCCGCTGTTCGTCGGTTCGAAGTCGTTTTGGGCCTCCCACGACCACTCAAGCAGCCCCGTCGTCGTGTTGACGACGAAAACCCGGTCTTGAGCAATATCGGCGATGGCGTAGGTCGAGTCGTTGATTCGGTCGCCGTCGTGCCATCGAGTCGAGTGTTTTCCGGGTGTGATGCGACTGTAAACGTCGGTTACCGCCCCCGTAGAGAGGTTGACGCGCTCGACTCCGTTTCGAGTACAAACCTCGGTGCCACACTCCGACTTGTTCAGGTGGTCGGCGTAAAGGAACTCGACGGTCGTCTCTGTCCCCTCTACCGGGTCAACGTCCCAATAGCGCGTGTGCGAGTCATTGTAGTAGAGAACAGTCCCGTTCGAATTGAACGCCACCAGTTCGGCGCGAGCGCGGGGGCCGTCGCCCGCTTTGCCGAACCACGTGTTCGAGTCGGTCGCAATGACGGTGATGTTGTTCGTCTGCGGTGCGATTTGCTTGCCGTCGCCAGTCGAAATGTTCGCTTGGCGAATCTGTTCGTCGGTCTGTCCAACCGATGAGCTTGCGGCTCCGTTCGCCAGAGCGAGAACCGAGAGGACGACGAGGGAAGCAAAGACAAGGCGGACCAGCTTCCGGGCAGACATCTTTAACATAGAGTATACGTAGCTACTTTTTATTATCGCGTCGCTAAGCCGTTCAGATACCGTTTGAACATTCCGTGAACGATATAATAGCGTCCTGATGGGGCAGAAGAACCATGAAACGGTAATCGAAAGTACACATATGATAAAATATATCACAATATACTTAATTTTGCGGAAGTATCGCTACCATGGGAACAGGTTACAAAAGACATGGTCAATGCTGAAGGGGAGTGTTATTAAGTTCTGTATAATAAAACGAAAAGGGACGCTCTCCAGAGATAGTAACTACCGGTATCGTCCGCGCGGAACCTTCGGAACCACGGCCGCCCCAGACAATCCGCTACCAGCGTGATACGTACGCAAAAATATGCCATCAAAACAGGACTTCAACGCTTCCGATACCCTCCCAACCATCCCGAAAACAGGACGACGAGAGCTGCTCGCCGCCGTCGGGATGACGCTCGGAAGTGGCTGTATCGACGAAGCTCAGTCGCTCGTGAGTCGTGACGGCGCGACACAGGTAACGTTCTCTATAAAGACCCTTCCTGCTGATGCAGACCCGCGAGCGATTCGTATTGCCCGATTTTTAGCGAAACGGCTGAACGAAGTCGGTGTTGCGGCGCGGGTCGTTCCGATGGAACGCGTCGAACTGCTTCGAGACATCCTCATCGACCACACGTTCGACTGCTACGTTGCATGTCATCCCGGCTTCGACGACCCAGACACGCTTAGAACGCTGTTACATTCTCGATTCGACATGGGGACAGGGTGGCAGAATCCATTCGGCTACGCGAACCTCGGCATGGACGAGCTGCTGATGGCCCAGAAACGACAGAGTGGACGCCAACGAACCAAAACAGTAGAACAAATTCAACACTCGATAGCCCGCAACCAGCCGTTTACTACCGTCGCGTTTCCAGACGATATTCGAGCAACTAGAACCGACAGGTTCGACGGCTGGGCGAAAATTAAGCGACCACATTCAGTTCACGGCTATCTCTCGCTCAAAACAACGGACGGGGAGAGTACGCTTCGAATGACGACACAAGACTCCCGTCCGACGGAGAATCTCAATCCGCTCGCGCCGGAGTTCAGAAACGATGGAACGATAGTCGACTTGCTGTACGACTCCATGGGACGCTGGATAGACGGTGAAATCTGTCCATGGCTCGCTCGCGCGTGGGAGTGGCAGTCCCCGAAAAATTCACCCGAAGGGGAACCAGTCGCAACAGTTCACCTCAGGGACGACCTCTGGTGGCACGACGAGGAAGCACTCACTGCAAAAGACGTTGCGTTTACCTATCGATTTCTCAACGACACGGCACTCGGAACGCTCGAAAGTCCGGTTCCGTCGCCACGGTTCCGTGGTGCCGCCACGTTAGTAAAGTCCGCAACGGCGATAAATGAGCAGACGGTTCGCGTTCGATTCAATTCGGCAAGTCGAGCAGTCGCAGCTCGCGCATTTTCGGCACCCGTTCTTCCGAAGCACGTGTGGGAGGAACGGCATAAAAAGGCAGATATTGTGTTCGGAAGCGACACAACCGCCACAAGAGCACTCGTCTGGGACAACCTGCGACCAGTTGGGAGCGGTGCATTTCAGTTTTCGAGCGCGGAAGCAGGAGAACACCTGACCCTCGAACGATTCGACCAGCATTTTCTCCGGCGTACCGACACCGACTACGAAACGATGGACGCTAACGACGTCTCGACATCGAACTTAGAACACGCGCAACGATACGCGGGAGGACCGCAGTTCGAGCGACTACGGTTCATCGTCGTTCCGTCGGGAGCGGCCGCAACGCAAGTCGTCTTGAACGATGATGCCGACGCGACGGCAACCGGAGTGTCCGCGAACGACGTGCGCACCATCGGACGCGACGAAAACGTCCAACTACACGTTGACGAGTCGCCGTCGATGTATCACGTCGGTTTCAATGTCCGAAAAACACCGTTCAGTAACGTCCGATTCCGCAGAGCAGTGGCACAACTACTGGACAAAAAACACATCGTCGATACGGTGTTCGACGGCTACGCGGAACCAGCGGCAAGCCCCTTGGCCCGGCACGACTCCCTCGCAGAAGACCTTCGATGGTCCGAAGTAGACCCCGAGCTTCCGTTCCCGGGAACGGACGGCACCCTCAACAGAGCAAAGGCAAAAACCACATTCGAGAACGCGGGCTTTCGGTACACGAACGATGGAAAGCTCCTCCGACGGTGACGAAACTACGATGAAAAAGGCAAAGCGTGGGATGGGCTGGCTCGAAAAAAGCGGGAGTGAGAGGGACGAGTTCGAAAAACGAAAGACCAAGAATCGGAAAGCCACAGAGTCGGCGAGAAAAACGGTGAAGCCGTGAATTTAGCCGAAATTGCGGGCAAAGTTTTCGTCGGCGCAAGCATACTGCTCGGTATCGCGACGATGCTGTTCGTCGGACGGGAAGGTCTTGAGCGCGCGCGCGAACAGTTTCGAGAGCGTATTATTTCCGTGTACCCGTATCTTGTCCTGCTCATCGGCGTCCTCGGAGTGAACAAAGTAGCCCGCGAGTTCGGTCCCGAGCTTTCGTGGCTCATCGACTGGAACATTACTGGGCTGATTCATGCCATCGAAGGCGACTTCGTCGGTAAGATACAGGCGATTGCGACGCCGGAGTTGACGGCGTATTTCTCGTTTATGTACATCTATGGCTACGTCTTTCTGCTCGTGTTCCCTTTCATCGCATATTTCGCACTGCCGGATGACGGACCACTGAAAGAAACCGCAATCACCTACGCACTGAACTACGGTCTGGGTCTTGTGTGTTACATCCTCTTCATTTCATACGGGCCGCGAAACCTGATTCCGGATGTGGTCAATCCATTGCTCTACTCGACGTATCCTCAGTCGCAGATTCTGACGGGAGAAGTGAACGCGAACACGAACGTCTTCCCCTCCTTGCACACCTCGCTGTCCGTCAGCGCCGCCATACTCGCATACCGAACTCGCGAGGCATATCCCGGTTGGGCGGCCGTTGCGATTCCGACCGCACTGAGCATCCTCATCGCAACGATGTATCTCGGAATCCACTGGGGCACGGACGTAGTTGCAGGGATAGCGCTCGGAATCGTCAGTGTCCTCATCGCTGTACGCTACGTTTCGAACCAAAAGCTCGTACCGATTAACGACGAGTAACAGTAGACCGGCATTGGGTCGGCGAGGTCGGGAGTTACTCTACTTGGGTAGCCTTTGGTGTAGGTTATATGTTATGAAGAGTGCGATATAATGTCGAAGTGGTCGATATTTCACCCGAAAATGATGGTACTCTACTTGACATCGAGACAGGCCCATGACCCATGATAACTAATAACGTTTAGACACACACCACGTTTCCAGTGAAATGGTGTGAGAGGGTAAGGAGGGGTTCCAGATGAAACGGGGGTTGGGTGGGGTGAAATTACTCTGGATTATAGAAAGAAGCATATCAAACTACCCCCGGGCATGAAGCAGACAACCTAATATCAATTTTATAATTCATAACTATAGAAAATTATGTATTCGAAATTATCATAGGGGTAAAAACCGGGGTGAATATCTAGAAAATAATATTTAAATTATTATTATTATTTGTATAGTAATAAATTGGGACGATGAATGCTTATGAAATACTATTGACCAATATCGCACCATATTTCCACTGAAACCAACTGTTGAGTTCCTTCAACGAGTTTGATTTCAGTGGAAACGCGGTGTCTCACCGGCGTTATTCACCATACAAAAGTATCGAGAAGACGCATTTCACCGGAAACACGGTGTCTGACGCGTTCAGACGAAGAAATACGCTCAATCGAATCGAAAGAATTGGTGGCGTTCTGAATATCTATCAGAAATGTAGTGTGAAAAACGGTTAAGACATTCCGGTGAAAGATGGTTAAGACATTCCAGTGAAAGACGGTTGAGCTGTGCCGAGAGACAGTTGAGGCGGTTGTGAAGGCTAGTTAGGCCGCATCGCGTAACGTAAACCGCCACAAAAAGATGAAAGTCGAAGCGTTCGGTTATTTCGAGACCCACACACCACGTTTCCAGTGAAACACGAAGTAAGAGTACCCCGTAACCCTCAGTTCGAGTGCACGTGTCCTTCGGAACCCGTGATAAAATCACGGGTTATTCTGTCGTTTGTGATTAACTTAATGGACTTTAACACATCCGAGCTATAAAATAGCTTTGATGTAGGATCATTTTATGCAAGGGAATTTACATTACTATGCGGCAATATTATCCGCATGACTCACCCCCCACCCCACCTTTTCACCACGTTTCACTGGAAACGTGGTGTGTGTCTCACAACCCAAAATCGACTCTCGTCAATTTTCTAAAGTTTTGTTGACAACAAATGTCGTCACTTCGCCGTCCGTTCTTACCCCGGAACAGTAAAGGGATTTCACTGGAAACGTGGTGTCCATGAGCGACGCCGACTCGGACGAACTGTTTTCCCGGGAAGACCCTATCTTCGAGAAGAAGGAACTCCTCGAAATCAACCACCTTCCCGACCACGGGCGTATCGTCGGACGGGACGACGAGATCTCCGCCCTCGCTAACGCGCTGAATCCCGCGCTGTTCAATCAGTCGCCGAGTAACGTCCTTCTCTACGGAAAGACTGGAACGGGAAAGTCGCTCTGCGCGAAACACGTCTCCCGCAGGCTCATTGACGAGGCTGACGAGGAAGGCGTCGTCGTCGGCGTTGCCTACGTAGACTGCGCACAGGATAGCACCGAAACGCAGGCTGTCCAGACGATTGCGAGTTCTATCAACGCCCCGGAAACCGAAGTATCAATTCCGGATAAAGGAATCTCGACTTCGACGTACTACAAGCGACTATGGCGGATCCTCGACGAACTGTACGACGTGGTCGTCATCATTCTCGACGAAATCGACAAGTTGGAGAACGACGATATTCTGATGCAACTTTCCCGTGCCGGAGAGGCGGGAAAACTCGAACGCTGTAAACTCGGCGTTATCGGCATCAGTAACAAAATCAAGTACAAAGACAGGATGGACGAGCGCGTCAAATCGAGTCTCTGCGAGCGTGAGTTCGTCTTCCCGCCATACGACGCAAACCAACTTCGCGCTATCATGGAAGCTCGGAGTGATGCGTTCAAGAAAGGTGTCCTCGAACCGGGTACGATTCCGCTCGCGGCCGCACAGGCCGCACAAGAACACGGTGACGCACGCAAAGCAATCGATATTCTTCGCTACGCAGGTGAACTCGCGCAGGCGGAGAGTGCCGAAACGGTTCGTGAGGTGTACGTTAAGAAAGCACGGGAACGCGCCGAGAACGACCGTTTTCGAGAGTTAATTCGCGGGGCGACACCTCACTCGAAGTACGCACTTCAAGCTCTTGCGATTCTTTCGCTCGACAACCCCGACGTGGACGCTTTCAGGACGAGTCGGGTGTACGAGGTGTACGAACAGGTCTGTCGGCAGATGGATAGCGACCCGCTGTCGACCCGTCGCGTTCGTGACCTACTCCGCGAACAGGCGTTCCTCGACGTTATCGAGCAGGCTCGGCAGAGCGGCGGAAGTGCGGAGGGAAGCTACACTGAACACCGACTGCTTGAAGACCCGATGGTTGTGAAGAAGGTTCTCGTCTCTGGTTCTTGACTACTGTCGCTGTAATTCCGCCTAGCTAAAACATATACGACAATTTGCCCCGATAGTGTTGCTTTTCATCGGAAATACAGTGTCTTTCACAATTATTTCTCCTCTCCTCTCCTCTCCGCCTTCACTGCTCCCACGCATCACGACACGTTTTCCCACAAAACGCTCGAATATGAAACGCGCCCCCATCATCGTCCGCGATGACGGGGTGCCACTCGTCTATTTCGATACACTTTCCGCAGTTTGAGCAGGCTTCCGGCGTTGTCTTCGTCCCGCCGGAACTGCGGTACCCCACCTCGCCGTTCCCGTCCATTGCCATGTTCGTATGTACCATACCTATCTTACAAGATATATAATTTACTCTTCATAATCAGGGGTAGGCGGAGTATCCCGAAAAAGGAAGAAAATGACACGGGAAATATAGAAAAAGACGGCTCTCAGTCGTGTCGGAATTCGCTTCCCGTCGGCGCACTTCCGTCTTCGTCCTCGGTCGATTCGACGGGAGGCGTCACGATGACTTGCTCGTTATCGTAAACCACGACCTCACAGTCGGCCATACTGAGCACGAGGCGGGCTGCCGATGGTGAGCTAGTATCACCGGTTCCAAAGATGGCCTCCAGTCCGTCAGGGTCAACTACGTCGTGGAGTTTTGCGTCGAGTTCTTTCGGAGAGACACCTTTCGCATCAGCAACTGCTGTGACTACCGCCATCGTCATCTGACCGCGTTCGGCAGTTCGGACGACGCTCCCGTCTGCCGTCGTGCTGGATGCCATAGTTGCTTCCGTCTTTCTGTCGTGCTTTTGGCGACAAAGTCTTTCCAGCTACATGCGTAGCACTGCATCTCGACGGTGATTCAATACATATTCGACAGTCGGAGAAAGGTGCCGAGATGGCGGATATTGTGGAGTAGGGGAGAATTGGGGGAGGGCGGTGAAACCTGTGCTCAAGCGTCGATGTCCGCTTCGGTTTCCGCGTCAAGCCCGAAATCGGCACGATGGAACCCGGTGGAGTGTGTCGGAACTGGGTCGGACATTCGTGCATGGCGAACCGTCATTTGAAACGTTAGTATCCCAACGACGAGCAGGAGGAGGTTCGCGGATTGATTGTGTGCGGAGACGATGTCTAACGTGTACGACTGGCCGAGTATCGGATACAGCGGTTTGATTCCCATCGGTGTAATCACATCTCCAACGAGATGACAGCCAACGGCGACGAATCCAGTAATAAATCCGTAAAACGTCTCTTCAGCTTTTCCGGTGAGCGAGAGCGGTTCGAAACTGAATGCGACGACTGCGAGTGCGATACCCGCGATAAGCGCCGCCGACATCGTATGCGTGACACCTCGATGTGCGATTTGAGCGATTCGAAGGTCTATATCGGGTAACACTCCGATGAACAACCCGGTTACCGTGATGATTTTTGCGCCTCGCATTCTTTCGCGGGCGACGAGGCCGAAGACGACGAATCCGAATATGAACAGTATTATTCCCCAGTGTCCTAATTTGTTCATCGGCCCACCGGGTGTTTGACATCCCCTGACATAACAGGCGTTCCTATGCAATATCCCCCCCAAAACTTACGGCTTCGAGCGTGTACGCTTTAAGTTCCGACGTTGCTACTGATTCTTCTCGACAGCTAACGTGCTACCGATGAGTTGCTCGGTATCTCGTCGGAGTCGCTGTGAAATCGCGGAGGTAGAGATGTCGAGTTCCCGAGCCAGTTCGTTCTGTGAGATTCGCCGGGGAATTTCGTAGTAGCCACATTCGAACGCCATGCGAAGCAGTTGTTTCTGTTTCTCGGTGAGTCCGACGACGTCGGTTTCCTCGCGGTCGGTCGCGTTCCCGAGTTGGTTCACTCGGAAGGTGACATCGTTTTCGAGACAGTACTCTCGGAACGAGACGAGAGCTTCGCGGGTCGGAATCTGCATCCGTACTGTCCAACCGTCATCGCTGCTCTCTACGTCTAGAATTCGCGCGTCGAGTTCCGAACATCGCGGCGCGATGAGTTCCACGCTGGAGACTGGTTCGAGTCGATAGACGCGCCGGTCGTCGTACATCTCCACGAGTACCGGGTCGGCAACTGTGTGGTCTTGTTGAAGTGCTTGTTCGAAAGTGTCGAACTCTTCGCCGCAGACCGAGATGAATAGGTGTTCTGGCGTTGTCCCCGTCAGGTGTTCCGTTCGTATCGTCACGTCGGATGTGGCTTTAATTGTAGAAGAAAGAAGGAGGTCTGACCCGGAGAGAGATACTTCTGCGACAATATCGTACAGCTGTCGCTCGATTGTTTCGTTTTGTCTGTCGATGCTTGCATCGTCACCATCACCTACCGTTGGTGCTGTCAGGGTGCCTGGGTGTGGCTGATTAGTGGCATTGTTGGGTTCTCCGCTCATCTACATAGTATATAATTAACGGCCGACTGATGGGTCTTGTAGCTAGATTGGTAGCCGGTTTTCGACGGCTCCTCAATATGTATAAATTAGCCTGCAAGCTACGTCCGTTGATTGTCACTTTTGCTCGTCTTCGAACAGCGTCGTGAGTAGGTTTCGCTCAGCCGCCCGAAGATGCCGATTGAACGTTGGTTGTGACACGCCGATCGATTCGGCGATTTCCTGTCCGTTGCTCTCGCGTGGCCATTCGAAAAAACCACTCCAGTACGCAGTTTCCAGCGCCTCGGATTGTCGGTCTGTGAGCCGGTGTCGTAACTGCGCCCGGAAATCCTGTTCCGTTTGTACCGGTCGATTCCGCTTTCGGCGCGCAACGAGTTCCGTATTCCCGTACCGACTTTGGAACGTTTCGACGAATCGGCGCACGTCTGCAGTTTGCGGTAGCTCGACGGTGAGTCTCGCTTCTCGGCCTTCCGCAGTCGCGGCCTTTGGAATCGCGCCGTGGTCGAGTAGTAGTGAGATGACGTTCGAGCCGGAGATGGTACATTCGAAGAGGTTCCGTTCGTCGTTCCCGGTGATATGTCTAATATCGTTAACCACGAGCGACTGGTCGGAAAACGAAAGTACTGCTTCGGGCGTGGTTCCCTCAGTCGTGAAAAAGAGCCGAAGCGTGTCATCAGTTTCGCGGATGACACTCTCGAACTCGAACCGACAGTCAACCATCTGGACGAATTTGATAACCGTGAACTGTGGGTCACGCACCCGAAATTCCAGTTCGACGGCGCTATCGCTAACGAGTGCTTTCTTGCTCTCGACGGCATTTATGCCATACGCGATTGCCGTACCGACATCTTCGAGGAGGTCTTGTTCCATTTCGCCGAAGGTGTTCGGTTCGCCCGAGTAGACCGTCAGTACACCGTAGATACTCTCCCGGTAGATGATCGGAACGCTCACCGCCGCTCGATAGCCTCGTTTGAGTGCTTCCTGTCGCCACGACTCGTATGGTGGCTCCCCGAGTAAATCATTATCTCTTGCAGGTTCTCTGGTTCGAACTGCCCGCCGCGCCGTGGTTTCGGCTGTGTCCTCGTGGTTTGTTTCCGATAGTTCGTTCAGAAACGCCTGTTCGTCGCCGATCCACGTTTGAGCGCTCAGTTCGTCAGTCGTCGTGTCGTACTCGCCGACCCACGCGAACCGATACGGATCGGCGTTTGTCAACCGCTTACAGACTGCCTGCTCGATTTCGCTTCGTGTATCCGAACTCACGAGCGTGTGAAGCACGTCTCGAACGACCGATTCTCGTCGCTCTGTCTGTTCGAGTGTGGCTTTCGAATTTGCGAGTCTCGCCTCCTGTGCCGACAGCTCCCACTCCCTATCGAGACGGGTGAATGCCGATTTGACGTTGGAAGCAACTGTCTCTATTACTGTTGTTTCCTTTGGCTCGGAGTCGGACTGCGATTCCCTGCGCACTGCGAGAACGCCGTGTCTTCCGAGTGGAATGGCGAGCCACTGCGTGAACCCTGCCCCTTCGCTTTCATCTTTCAGCTGGATTTCGTTCTCCAAAAAGGCGTTCCACCCGAGTCCGCTGTCGGCATCGAACAGGTCGGCATCGGGGTTCTCGACGCCTTTCCATGCGACTGGCCGAAGCGCGCCCGCTTCGCCGTCGTATCGTGCGACGATTGCGGCGGCGTAACTCAATTTCGACGATGCGACGGCGACTGCGGTTTCGGCCACTTCGTCTTCGGTTTCCGCAGTCGCTAGTGTCTCGCTCGAATTGCGGATCGCTGTAAGCTGTCGTTCGTGACGAATCCATCTGGCAGTCCGCTCGATTTCATTCGCCAGTGCTCTCCCGCCGCCCGCTTTTGGAATCCAATCCGCGAGGTCGTGGTCAAGAACGTCCTCAAAAACGCTGTTCGCTGTATCTGAAAAGAGGAGACGCGGAAGTAATGGCTGTGAGTTTCGAATCTCTTCGAGAAACGGAAGCACGTCCGCATCTGGTATCGCCGTCGTGCAGACGACACAATCGGCTGCATGAAGTCGATCGTGCGCATCTACGGCGTTCGGCACAGTTTCGACGGTAATGTTCACACGCTCTCGAACCATGGCCATCGCTTGCCCGTCGGCGGGGGGAGCAACGAACAGAACGTGAATTGGCTCGGTCATAGCTTATATCCGTATTTTTCGCGCAATCGGTGCCGTCTCACTTTTTCGATGTGGCGGATTCGACAGTCGAGGCGAGTTCGGTGATTTCTACCATCAAATTCGGCCGGTTGGCATCCGTGGTGCGGAACGTCCACGACCAGTCGAACTCGATTCCAGCGTCGTGACCGCGAATCAATAAGTCTTCGAGTGACGCGTCGAACTCCTTCGGCGTTTGGAATCCTTCAGTATCATTCGTAGCTTTGGTGCTGGCAGAACTTTCTGGCGGGTCTGTATTGTTCGGCGTGTTCATCTATGCGCCTCCCACGTACCATGATTTAGCGGGTGGCATATTAAACCCAGAAATCTCTTTCAGATGGTTCCACACTGTTTCAAACCGCACAAACGGCTACTACAGCTTTCTATACGCTCTTCTATGACTGCTAGTTGCTCACAGCTTGTTGGCAGTTGATGGCGAACTCTTCTCCGAACCTCCGCGTTTTATTGCTATGATAACAAAGTGCACTCGCGTCGTTCTGCAAACGAGATGCCCTTGGACACCACGTGGTTCGTGATGGTACAGGATGATGGGGAACCGTTTGGACAGGAGTGGTGGTGACCATGGCAATCCTTGAACTTGCAGTTACGTTTTTCGTACTCGCAATTCTCGCGTATATCGTCGGTGCACGCGGTATCGCTGGACTGACGATGAGCATTGCACGCCTGCTCATCGTCGTTTTCCTCATATTGGCTGTTATCTCGATGATACTGTGAGGTGACTTCCTCTCTACCGTATTTCTCGACCCGACAGGCCTGCACGACCTGTGGGTAGGATTTGTGCTCCGTAGCGGGCGCCGACCTGCGACAAACTACTTCTCATTACCGCTGTAGGCGGAAGTATCTGTTTCACGGTTGACTGCGCGAAAAATCGCATGACTGCGGCGACTTCTACGAAAAATATACTATATAACGCTATACAGAAGCTGATGCTAGCACAAAACTGTAACGGCGCTACTGTGCTCACTCAGGTGATTTCTGTGCGCTGGTCGGGTTTATGACTTCGTCACGGACGAAATTCGGAGTGCACTGACGTTCCCACCGGACTTCGTCCGCACAGTCGCTACTACAAAGTGAAAGTGGGGCAGAGGCGTGTCGGTCGCAGCTTGGCCGCTCACAGAGCTCGTCGTCACCGGCATCGGCGTCAACCGTCATAAGTAGAGTTCGATATCTGACGATATTATCATCTTCTGAATAATTCTCCCATAGCTACCGCTTGTCGTCGTTGTTTTACGTGATACTTCGATTGTAGATTCAGTCGGCGTGGGGAGCAACGGTCTCTGTTTCCGTCTCCACCATATTGGTGGTGAGACCGTTAGCTAGAGTAAGTACTGCGGCTCGGTGGTCGTTTTTCGAGTGATGAATAGAAGTCGGTCGTGTGGTTTGTTCGTCGTAGTTTGAAAAGCTAAGAGAGGAGTCAGTTCGTGCCTCGAATCGATCGCGTACTTCCGAAAGCAGTCCGTGCAGGTGGATAAGCTCTTGTTTTTTCATCGCGACGACAACTAACGACTGAAGCCCTATAGTATTTCCTTGAGTGGTATTGGCACACGAAAACACTATACAAATTACGATTCATAGGATTTTAATTTTTCCTATATTAAAAAGATAATAATCGGCAATGATTTTTGCACAAAATATGTGTGTATATTTTAGTTATAATATTCGATTACTTCGAGAAATTCCCCTTTTCTGTGGTACGTTGTCAACGCCTACAGCTACTGCGCGGTACTGAACATCCGATGCCACGACATCTACCATTCTGTTTACCAGTTCCGATTCGAACCCCTGTGGGATAGCTAGCCGAACAAACACCGCTGGGCCGGTGTCGTTCTTTTCCTCGTCGGTGCTACCCTCTTGTTTGGGGTGCTATTTTTGGGTTCAGCGTACCGATGCTGCTCGCACTCGACGTTTTGATACTCGCCACCGACGCTTGCCTTTCCATCCTCGTCCTGGTACACACGCGTCTGTAAAACGGTCTGATGCCTGTATTTCCGACTCGCCTTCCTCGGAAAACATCCCCATCAAATCGAGTTTTGCTAGCAAAACTAGTTTTTCTGTCCAAACAACTTCTATACAAATTGTTTTTGCTGTACAAACTATTTCACCAGTATCTTGAAAAGAGCCAGTAAAACGCTCTAAGCGTCCATAATTCGAATTTCACCGGATGTCTGACGCGGTTTTATGTGGTTTGGACGGTTTTGCCGAATTGTATGTCTGACACGCCCAAAATCGCCATCTCGAATCAGAAAGGTGGTGTCGGAAAGACGACGGTCGCAATCAACGTGGCTGGAGCGTTGAACACTTGCGACCACGACGTACTCTTTGTCGACCTCGACCCCCAGGGGAATGCCACCGAAGGGTTGGGGTTGGAAGAGGAGTACGAAGCACAACCACCGACCCTGTTCGATGTGCTGACTGACCACGAAGCGAGAGAGGACGTGGATTCGCTCATTGTCTCTCACCCGGAGATGGACGTTCTCCCGAGCAACATCGACATGACTAGCATCGAACCCGAACTGACGATGGCCATGCGCGGACGCGAGCGACTGGGACAGGTGTTCGACGCTCTTGATGCCGACTACGATGTCATTCTTATCGACTGTCCGCCGTATCTCGGCAATCTTACTGACAACGCTCTGTTGGCCGCTGAAAACGTCCTCATTCCGGCGTTGGCCGAATCGACGAGCAAGCGCGCACTCGAAATTCTGTTCGACCAAATGGAAGTGCTCGAAGCCGAGTACGACACGCAGGTTCGTGACCTCGGAGTCGTCGCCAACCGTGTTGAGACGACGAACGAAGCGAAAACGATGCTCGCGTGGTTCGACGAGGCCTTTTCGGACGTCCCGGTGTGGGAAATTCGAAAGCGCGTCACGCTTCAGCGAGCATTCTCTGCGGGATGTTCGATTTTCGAACTCGAAGAGGATTGTGACATGACGGCCCAGTTCCTCGCCATCGCTGAAGAACTGGAACGACAACTCGGCCTCGTGGAGGTGACGGCATGAGCGACGATAGCCGTGCCGACCGCCTCCGCCGCCGCCGTCGTGCACAGCGTGACCAGCAGACGGAACGTGACCAATCTGATGACACTGCCGACACCGCCGACCCTGACGATACCACAGACCCTGACGATGTTTCGGACGAACAGGACAGGCCATCGACTTCCGACGAAGCATCGCCAGAAGCCGAACTGATTGAAAAGGATTCACTGGACGAGTCGCCCGGACAGGGGAGCGTGAAAGACGCGCGCGTCGGAACGTACATGTACCTCCCCGAAACGCAGCGCTCGGAGCTAAACTTCCGGTATAAGGAACTCAATCTCGCCTACGAACGAGCGTTCGGAGACGAACTGGAAAAAAACCGGCATTTCTATCCGTTGGTCGTGCAAGCCGGACTCGACGCTCTCGACGGACTGGATGGAAAGGACGTTCAAGAACTTCTCAAGCAGCTAGAGTAGGCTCAAATCTGGCAGCTTGTCTCTTCGTACACTGCGTGAAGACGGTCGAAGACCGTCAAAAACTGTCGTTACTGCTGTGCGTCGAGAAGGTCGCTGACCTGCTCTGCACGCTCGTCGTTCGTGATGAACTTCTTGAACCGCCATTCGAACGAGTCGAGAAGCACCGCGATTCCCTCCTCGGTGATGGCGTACTCGTTGGTGCGTTTGTCGAGTTCGCTCTTTTCGACCAACCCACGCTCGATGAGCGTGTCGAGGTTGGGGTACAGACGACCGTGGTTCACTTCCTCGTCGTAGAAGTCCTCAAGCTCGCGCTTGATGGCGAGTCCGTAGCGGGACTCCTCGGCGAGAACTATCAGAACGTTCTGCTGGAACGCGGTGAGGTCGCGCGCCGTCGTCGCGTCGGTAACTGTTTGTGCCTCTGACATGGTAGTATGGTGTGATATTCACTGACAGCGGATATAAACCTTCCTACTCAGGACAATATTTATGTCCTCCGTTACAAATATTATCTAACAACAATCATCTGGTCACAGATAATCGTGCTTTGACCGCCAATATTTGTGATTATAATAATGTGTCCGGGCTGTACTGTTTCGTTCGTTACTTGCTTTTGACCGGTCTGGTAAATATCTGGCGAAGAAAACAGGTGGCCTCCCAACTGGATTGAACTCGTTGGAGTCGTTACTCGGCGGCTTCCAACCCTTTCCGCTTGGGCGCTGGCGGTGAGTGACGGTGGAGTTCGTTCTGCAAGTCTTCAAGCGTCGATTCGGCCGTATCGACGGGTTCATCCGACAGGTCAAGTTCGATTTGAAGGTCACAGTCACGACACGAGGCATCACCGATGATGCTTCCCTCTTCGCTCCGCCAGATGTTGACGTAAAACCGGCGATTGCTACAATCGTCGGACGGGCATTCTATTTCTCCCGAGTTGAGCATCGACTCTAGATTTCCTTCGACGAGTTCAATAATGTCAATCATAACCTCGAAAAAGTCGCCCGAAGTCTTAAGACTAGTGATGGGTATCAGTATTGATAACTACTACGACATCCAAAATATCGGGTACTGAATACGGACTTTCGAGAATGTATAGTTTATCTGGTGTATAATAAAGTACGATACTGTCGTCGTTGTTTATACGCCCCCATGGGCGTCATGCGTGCAGTTACACTGGCGAACTTGCCCGGCGTCGCCGGAGGCGATGGCAGTAGGCTGGCATCCTACGTTGTGTCACCACCCCTCCCACGAAAGTTCTCTTTCCGGCTGTCCGTTCGCTGATTCGGAGGGTACTCCCCACCCACCGAAAATTCTACTGTTCGACCTCACTCGATAGTGCGTTTTTAGTGTCGTTTTGAACCAGCATCTGAAAGACGAGACAAATCGTCCCGTCCGAGCAGGAACTATTCTGTACCGATGTGAACACCCCAACAGCCACGTTTGGGAGCGAAGGGAGAATGCCAGATGTTCACACGGTTTGCAGTTCAGCACGTCCAACCAGTCTCGCAAGTAGTCGAAATCACTGCACTCCGGTAAAAAATGGGGTGGATGTGTGAAGTAATTAAATCCTTAGTGGATTCCGAGCGCCTCTATCTGCTCTTGATACCGATTTCGGATGGTGACTTCGGTCACCTGTGCGACGTCGGCGACTTCACGTTGGGTCTTTTTCTCGTTGCAGAGCAGTGATGCGGCGTAAATTGCGGCGGCCGCATACCCCGTTGGGGATTTCCCGGACAGCAGTCCTTGTTCTGCCGTCGTATCGATGATTTCGTTTGCTTTCGACTGGACTTCCTCACTGACACCGAGGTCGGAACAGAACCGAGGAACGTACTGTTTCGGGTCAACTGGCTTCATCTCCAGTCCGAGTTCTTGCGAGATGTAGCGGTACGTTCGTCCAATTTCTTTCTGGTCTACCCGGGACACTTCCGCGACTTCTTCGAGACTGCGGGGGATTCCTTCCTGCCGACAGGCGGCGTACAGCGTACTCGTTGCGACGCCTTCGATGGAGCGGCCGCGAATCAAGTCTTCGGCGAGTGCTCGCCGATAAATTACTGAGGCGACTTCCCGTACCGACCGCGGCACACCGAGTGCAGAGGCCATTCGGTCGATTTCGGAGAGTGCGAACTGAAGATTGCGCTCGCCAGCGTCTTTCGTCCGGATGCGTTCTTGCCACTTTCGCAGACGATGCATCTGACTGCGTTTCTCAGACGACAGCGACCGACCGTATGCGTCCTGGTTTTTCCAGTCGATGGTCGTGGTCAGCCCTTTGTCGTGCATCGTCTGCGTGGTGGGCGCACCGACACGCGATTTGCTCTTG